>NZ_JBIPKH010000012.1:0-93906 GCF_044068625.1 Desulfurivibrio modestus | reverse complement strand
GGCATAACGAGATTGATCACCCACATTCCCAAACAACCACCCCGTCACCAATCCCAGAAACATCATCCTGCTCAACCACAGACCGCACCCTCAAAACACTCTCAAACGCCGCCTGAGCCCATCCATGGCAACGATCATACCAACGCCCAAACCGGCCCTCACACTCCACCCCGGCCGGCCAATACTGCATGACCGAAAAAACCTCCACAGCCTGCCGACCAAGTAGCTCGGCAACATAAGGCCGGTCAACCCCGTCCTCCCAGCGGACACTCTTGATGGCATGGGCGTTGCCCAGTAACGCCACCACCGGACCATTGCCCACCATGGCGGCCAGTTGATCAGCCATCCACTCATCCCGGGTCATCTCTCCGCCCCATAAGCGCCTGGGCAAATCCACCGCCCGGATCTCCAGGCAGCGATCATCCCGGACAAGCCGTCGAAGTTCGACCAGCATCTCCCGGAACCCGGCATGGTCGATCACCGACGAGACAGCAATGGCACCGACCGGCCCATCGCCGGCCATAAATCCGGCCAGCGACTCATTCTGATCTGAGTAGATCTCCAGGCCGACACCGAGGCATTCACCACCCCTGGTCATGGCCTCGGCCAGCTCGACAAGAAGCCTGGGAGACTCCGGGCGTCCGTGATGTTCACCAAGCACGGTGACCTCATGGCCCTGGATATTGTCAATCAACCCATGAAGGGTCTGCGTCGAAACACTACCAGCGGGGGCAAGCGAAGGAAAAACAAGGGCGAAAGAAAAGCCAAGAGCCAGCAGGCAGAAAAATTCACGCATCCTGCCTACCCTCCTCCGGGATAACGCCATCAAGGACAATCCGGTAACGGTTGACTCCTTGCCGGTTGGTCCCTTCTTCGAAGGTGGGATCGGTGACAATGTACCCTGTTGCCCGCAGAAGGCTCAGGTGGCGCTGAATGGACCTCAATGAAAGCCCAAGACACTCGGCCAGCCACCTGACATGGACGTAGCGGTAGCCGTCGTGGTCAGCCACAGAGGCCAGTAAACCGAAAACGCGGAGTGGTGCCGGCCCAATCCTGGGGTCGAAGAAAATACGCGATGGGAGAACGGCAACCTGATTGACAGCGGGGCCTTCAGAGTGTCCGGCTGGATTTTTTTTATCGGGCCTGGCTCGCACCCTATAGACAGGCGAATCTTCGGACATCGCCCCCCTCCTGGCTACGGTCTGCGAAGAAATTCAAATCAGCATTGGGAGCTTATCCGATGCTTGCCATGCCGACAATGACAAAAAAACTCACCCAGATCAATCGTGGACCACTCTTGGACCAACAGGTAAATAATCGCAACGGGGATCATTGGGAAAAATCGGGACCATTTGGACCAATTATGGACCACAAAAAATAAAAACGACCGGTTTTTGGACCAACTGACTGGCAAAAAACAAAAAGGGAAACCAAGCCTAGATGCTTGATTTCCCTTTGTTTTTTCTGGCGGGGTTGACGGGGCTCGAACCCGCGACCTCTGGCGTGACAGGCCAGCACTCTAACCAGCTGAGCTACAACCCCTGGATATCGGAATGGTGGGCGAAACAGGGATCGAACCTGTGACCCTCGGCTTGTAAGGCCGATGCTCTCCCAGCTGAGCTATTCGCCCATCCCGATGAGGCCCCCTATTAACCACAGGGGCTGCAATTCGTCAAGCAAAAATAACCGCCGGCCCCCGGCAGGGGCCAAAGAAAATTACTGGGGCGGGTGGTACTCCAGGGGCGGCAGACACGGCGGGGGCACCGGCCGGGACTCCCCTCCCCCGTTGGGATCGGGAAGATCGCGGAAAAGCGGGCGGTCGGCGGGGTAGATCAGGGCGCATTCCAGCACCTGGTCAACATTCTCCACCGGCTCAATCTGGAGATCCTTGAGGATTTTGGCCGGGATCTCCTCCAGATTACGCTCGTTCTCACTGGGGATCAAAACCCGGCGGATGTTGCCCCGTTTGGCGGCCAGCAGTTTTTCCGCCAGCCCGCCGATGGGCAGCACCCGCCCCCGCAGGGTGATCTCCCCGGTCATCGCCAGCTCCCGGCGCACCGGCATTTTGGTCAGAGCCGAAACCATGGAGGTGGCCATGGTGATCCCCGCCGATGGCCCATCCTTGGGAATCGCCCCCTCGGGCACATGAACGTGGATATCGATTTTCTGATAGAAGTCGGGGGCCAACCCCAAACGTTCGGCCCGGGAACGGACGTAGCTCAAGGCCGCCTGGGCCGACTCCTGCATCACCTCACCCAGTTTGCCGGTGACCGTGAGTTTGCCCTGGCCGGGCATCAGGGCGGTCTCGATCTGCAGCAACTCGCCCCCCACCTCGGTCCAGGCCAGACCGGTGGCCAGTCCCACCCGATCCTGTTCTTCGGCCAAACCGTAGCGATACTTGGCCACCCCCAGGTGGGCGGCCACCGCCGCCGGGGTCAGGCGGTATTTCTTGGCGCCCTTTTTCTGCCGCAGCCGATCGCGGGCCACCTTGCGGCAGATGGCGGCAATGGCCCGCTCCAGATTGCGGACCCCGGCCTCCCGGGTATAATGACGGATAATCTCCCGCAAGGCCTGATCGGAGAACCGGATATCATCGGGGGCGAAGCCATTGGCCTCCAGTTGGCGGGGAACCAGGAAGCCACTGGCGATATTGACCTTGTCCTCTTCGGTATAGCCGCTGAGCCGGATAATCTCCATCCGATCCTGCAGCGGCGCGGGGATGCCGGCCAGGGTGTTGGCGGTGGTGATAAAAAAAACGTCGGAGAGGTCGTACTCCAGATCCAGATAGTGATCGCTGAAGCTGTGGTTCTGCTCCGGGTCCAGCACCTCCAACAGGGCAGCGGCGGGATCACCCCGGAAATCGGTGCTCATCTTATCCACTTCATCCAGGCAGAGAACCGGATTGACCACCTTGGCCCGCTGCATGGAACGCAAAATCTTGCCGGGCATCGCCCCGATATAGGTGCGGCGATGACCTCGAATCTCCGCCTCATCTCGCACTCCCCCCAAGGAGAGCCGGACAAAGTCGCGACCCATGGCCCGGGCCACCGACTTACAGATCGAGGTCTTGCCCACCCCCGGCGGCCCCACCAGACAGAGGATGGGGCCCTTCAGTTTGGCCACCTGGGACTTGACCGCCAGGTATTCCAGGATCCGCTCCTTGGGTTTATCCAGACCATAGTGGTCTTCGTTCAAGATCCGCTCCGCCGCCGCGATATCCAGGCTGCTGTCGCTGCGCTCCTGCCAGGGCAGGCTGAGGATGCAGTCGATATAGTTGCGGACCACGGTGGCCTCGGCCGACATCCCCGGCATTAACTTGAGTTTCTTGAACTCATGCTCCACCTTTTCCAGGGCGACCTGGGGCAGTTTTTTGGCCTTGATCCGCTTCTCCAGCTCCACCAGGTCGGAGGCGGCCTCGTCCTTGACCCCCATCTCCTTCTGGATTACCCGCATCTGCTCGGCCAGATAGTAATCCTTCTGGGTCTTATCCATCTTCTTCTTGACCCGGCCCCGGATACTGACCTCCAGCTGGGCAACCTGAATCTCCTTATGGAGCAGGTTGAGCACCAGCTCAAAACGCTCCACCGGATCGCTGGTGGCCAAAACCTGCTGCTTCTCCTCGATGCTGATCGGCAGGTGGGCCACCAGGACATCGACAAACCTGGCCGGTGATTCGATCCGGCCCAGGGACTTGCTCACCTCCCCGGGCACCTTCTTGTAGTGCTGGATGTACTCCTGAAAGGTCTCGCGCAGTTCGCGGAGGAAGGCGATGGCCACCGGCGGTGAGTCGGGCAGCTCCGGCAGCTCCTCCACCGCCACCATGAAGATTTCGGCATGGGGCAGATAACGGACCACCCGGGCCCGCCGCTTACCCTCAACCAGGGCCTTAATGGTGCCGTCGGGCAGCCGCAGCAACTGCATCACCACGGCCACCGTGCCCACCCCATGTACCCCCTCTTCGCTGGGTTCCTCCTCGGAGGAGTCCTGCTGGGTGGCCAGGAAGATCTCGGTCCCGGAGGCCATCGCCTCCTCCAACGCCCTGATCGAGCGCTCCCGCCCCACCACCAGGGGGGCCACCATGTGGGGAAACAGCACGATATCCCGCAGGGGCATCAGGGGATAGGTCTTGTGGCCGGTAACGGTATCGGTCATATCAGGCCGTTTTCTTTTCTTCATTGTCGTAAAGCACCACCGGATAATCGCGGCTGGTGATCACCTGCTCGCTGATCACACACTCCCGGGCGCTCTCCTGGGAGGGCAGCTCATACATCACATCCAGCATCGCCTCCTCCATCACCGAGCGCAATCCCCGGGCCCCGGCCTTGCGCTTGATCGCCTCCCGGGCGATGGCCGACAGGGCCCCTTCGGTGAACCGCAAGCGAATACCGTCGAAGGCGAACAACTTTTCATACTGGCGGGTCAGGGCGTTTTTCGGCTCGCGCAGGATACGGATCAGATCCTCCTCCTCCAGCTCTTCCATGGTCGCCACCACCGGCAGGCGGCCCAGCAGCTCGGGAATCAGACCAAAGCGGAGCAGATCGGCCGATTCAACCTGGGCCAGGATCTCCCCGGTTTTCTTCTTGCTCTTGCCCACCACCTTGGCCCCGAAGCCCAAGGACTTGGCGCCGACCCGCTGGCGGATCACCTGCTCCAGGCCCACGAAAGCCCCGCCGCAGATGAAGAGGATATTGGAGGTATCCAGCTTGATGTACTCCTGCTGGGGGTGTTTGCGCCCCCCCTTGGGGGGAATGGAAGCCACCGTGCCCTCGATGATCTTGAGCAGGGCCTGCTGAACCCCCTCGCCGGAAACGTCACGGGTGAGGGAGGCGCTGTCGGACTTACGGGCGATCTTGTCGATCTCGTCGATATAGACAATGCCATGGCTGGCCCGCTGGGGATCGCCGTCGGCGGCCTGCAGCAGGTTGACCAGGATATTTTCCACGTCCTCCCCCACGTAACCGGCTTCGGTAAGGGTGGTGGCGTCGGCGATGGTGAAGGGCACGTTGAGCAGCCGGGCCAGGGTCTGGGCCAGCAGGGTCTTGCCGCTGCCGGTGGGGCCGATCAGCAGGATGTTGCTCTTCTGCAGCTCCACATCCTGATACTCGGCCTGAACCTCACCCTCCACCCGTTTGTAGTGGTTGTGGACCGCCACCGCCAGATTGCGCTTGGCCCGTTCCTGGCCAACCACATACTCATCAAGCAGGGTCTTGATCTCCATGGGCTTGAGCATCTTGGGGGCGCCTTGACCGGCCGCCTCCTCATTCTGGAGATCCTCGCTGACGATCTCGTTACAGAGTTCGATGCACTCGTTACAGATATAGACGGTGGGACCGGCGATCAGCTTCTTGACCTCACTCTGCTGCTTGCCGCAAAAGGAGCAGGAGATTTCGCTTTCGTCGCTCTTCTTTTTCGCCATTATCAGACCTCCTCGCTGGTGCTGGTCCGTTCAAGCAGAACCTTGTCGATCAGGCCGTAATCCTTGGCCTCCTCCGCGCTCATAAAGTAATCACGTTCGGTGTCGGTCTGAATCTTTTTTAATTTCTGACCGCTGTGGTGGGCCAGGATCTTGTTCAACTCCTGGCGCATCCGCAGAATCTCCCGGGCGTGGATATCGATGTCCGAGGCCTGGCCCTGGAAACCGCCCATGGGTTGATGGATCAAAATCCGGGAGTTGGGCAGCGAGTAGCGCTTACCCGCGGTGCCGGCGGCCAGGAGAACGGCGGCCATACTGGCCGCCTGCCCCAGGCAGAGGGTGGCGATATCGCACTTGACATAACGCATGGTATCATAGATCGCCAACCCGGCGGTGACCACCCCCCCCGGCGAATTGATGTAAAAAGTAATATCCTTATCCGGGTCGTCGGCCTCCAAAAAGAGCATCTGGGCGATGATCACATTGGCCACCTCATCATTGACACCGGTACCCAGGAAAATGATCCGTTCCTTGAGCAGCCGGGAGTAAATATCGTAGGAGCGTTCGCCCCGGGGGGTCTGCTCGATCACAAAGGGAATGAGGCTCATCAGTTATCCTCTTTTTCATCGGGGTTAGCGGCGGCGGCAACCGGAGCCACCGTCTTGACCTTGGCTGAGCCCACCAGGAAATCAAGAATCTTTTCGGTGAGCAACTCGTGCATGAAGGGCAGCAGCTCGTTACGGCTGTGAAAGTATTTCTGCACCTCGGCCACCGGCATGTTGTACTGATCGGCAATGCGCTGAAAACCCTTACTGATATCTTCATCCGCCACTTTGATCTCTTCCTGTTCGGCGATCTTCTTCAGGATAAAGTCACCCCGAATCCGCTTGGCCGCCCCGTCCTGATATTTCTCGATCATCGACTCGCGGGTGATTCCCGCCGCCTCCAGGCTCAGGCCCCGGTTTTCCAGGTTGTTCTCCAGCTCCTTGATCATGGCGCTGATCTCATGGGCCACCAGCCGCGGCGGGACTTCAAACTCATGTCTTTTGAGAATTTCGGCCATCACCCGATCCACCAGATCGCCCCGTTGCCGCTCCTCCATGGCCTTGAGCCGCTGCCCCCGGATATGGCCGCGCAGATCGGTCAGGGAGGCGAACCCCTCCCCCACATCCTTGGCGAACTCATCATCCAGCTCAGCCATCACCCGCTCCTTGACCTCCTTAACCGTGATCCTGAACTCGATGTTTTTGCCGGCCAGGATCGGGTTGGAGAAACCGGCGGGAAAATCGATGGTCACCGTGGCCTCCTGGCCGGCCTTGAGCCCGACCAGCTTCTCCTCGAATTCGGGACCCACCTGGCCGCTGCCCACATCCACCGAATAATCCTTGCCCCCGACATGCTTCATCAACACGCCCTGGTCATAGGCCTCGAAGTCGATCACCGCGATATCACCGTTGGCGATCTCCCGGTCGGTGACGCTGCGGAGGGGAGCCAGCTCCCGCCGTAACTTTTCCAGCTCGGCCTCGACATCCTGGTCACTAACCACCAGCTCGGGCATTTCAACCTCGACCCCCCTGTACTCTCCCAGCTCGAAAACCGGCCGGACATCAACCTCGGCCTGATAGAAAAAGGTGCCATCATCCTGAAAACGATGCTCCCGCACCTCGGGATGGACCACCGCGTCAAGCTTGACCTCCTCCAGGGCATCAAAATAGCTCTCCTGGATCAGACGATCGGCCACATCATACTCCACCTTGGGCCCGTAATTCTTCTCCAGCACCTTGCGCGGCACCTTCCCCTTGCGAAAACCCTTCAGGTTGATCTCCCCCTTGAGCTTGTCGTAGGCGGCCTCCAGCTCCTTGCTCACCATCTCGCTGGGCAAAACCACCTCCAATCTCCGGGTTAATGAACCTACTTCCTCGATGCGAACTTCCATATTTCCTTCCTGTTGGTATTGGGTTGGTAAGATTTTATGCAAAAAACCATGATTGCGACTGGTGCGAGAGGGGGGAGTCGAACCCCCATGGTTGCCCGCTGGATCCTAAGTCCAGTGCGTCTGCCAGTTCCGCCACTCTCGCGGGCGCAAAAAAACCTTTTGATGTTACTCAACTTTCCCCATGGCGTCAAGCGTGATGCCACCGGCGGGCCACGCAGGCGGAGCTGAATCAGATTGACTTTTCACCGCATTATTGCTAGCTATTCGGCTGCCGTCGCCACAATGGCGACCGTCACCGTCATCATTGACACGGAAACCAAACGGATATTTTCCCATGAGCGAGGAAACAACCTTTTCGCCGGCGGGTAACGCTACCCTGATCGGCAGTTTACCCCTCCACGACTATGACCAGGCCCTGGAGCTGATCCTGACCCACACCCCGGAGATTCCCCTCTGGCCCCAGTTGCCGGGCAATCCCGCCGAGGGGGGGATGCTGCGCCAGTTTTCCGAAAACCTGCCGGGGTTCTGCCGGGAGCATGAGCGCACCTTTTTCCGGAGCAGCGGCCCCGATTTCCCCGAGCGCCAGCTGGCTTTTTTCGAAGAATACCTGGCCGCCGGCGAAGACCCCCGCCGACTGGAAAGCCCCCTCTTTGCCGGCAGCCCGGAGCGGGTTCCCGGCCTCTACCGCCTGCGGGATCACCTCCAGGCCAGCCCCCCGGCTCAACTGCGGGCGGTGAAAGGCCAGATCACCGGTCCCTTCACCCTGCTGACCGGACTCAAGGATGAAAACCAGCAGGATGCCTGGTACGATCCGGCCCTCCATGAAGTCGTGGTCAAGGGTCTGGCCATGAAGGCCGCCTGGCAGACCCGTTTTCTGGCCGCGATCGGGGTGCCGGTGCTGCTCTTCCTCGATGAGCCGGCCCTGGCCGGCCTGGGCTCCTCATCTTATATTACCGTTTCACTGGCTGAGATCGGCGACGACCTCAACGAGGTGATCGCGGCGGTGCATGGGGCGGGGGGACTGGCCGGCATCCATGTCTGTGCCAATACCGACTGGGACTTCCTGCTCTCCTTAAAGCTCGACATCCTGAGTTTCGACGCCTACGCTTACTTCGAACGCCTCATCGGCAGCCGCGCCGCCCTCCATGCCTTCCTTGAGCGGGGCGGCATCATCGCCTGGGGCCTGGTCCCCACCGCCGAGGAGGAGCAGATTGCTCGGGAGACGGCCCCGGCCCTGGTTGCCCGCTGGGAAGAACAGGCCGGGCAACTGACCGACCACCGCTGGGATCTGCCCCGACTTTTAAGCCGCAGCCTGATCACCCCCAGTTGCGGCACCGGCTCCCTGAGCCCGGAAGCCGCCGGACGGGTTTTGACCTTAACCTCTGAAGTTTCCTCAATTTTACGCGACAAATACCCTCGCTAGAAAAAACTAATCCCTTAAGCTAAAGACGGAACCCGCTAAAACCATGGAAGAGAGCAACCAGATCATCGCCCAGCGCCGCCAGAAGGCCGGCGAACTGGCCGAGGGGGGAGTAACCCTCTATGCCAACGATTTCAAGCCCGGTCATCGGATCATCGATCTGCTGCCGGCCGACGATTTCGACCACGACGCCCCCCTGAGCGCCGGCACCATGTCGGTGGCCGGAAGGATCATGGCCCTGCGCCGTTTCGGCAAGGCCGCCTTTCTGCACCTCCAGGACGGCACCGGTCGGATCCAGGTGCACGTCAAACGGGACGAGGTGGGAGATGCCGCCTATGCCATCTTCAAAAAACTGGATATCGGCGATATCGCCGCCTTCACCGGGCCGCTGTTCCGGACCAAGACCGGCGAGGTCACCATCCAGGCCATCTCCCTCAAACTGTTGACCAAATCACTGCTGCCCCTGCCGGAGAAGTTCCACGGTCTCACCGATATCGAAACCCGCTACCGGCGGCGCTATGTCGACCTGATGGTCAACCCCGAGGTGCGCGACACCTTTCGCAAGCGGGTGGAGATCATCCGCCTGGTGCGGGACTTTCTCACCAATCGGGGATTTCTCGAGGTGGAAACCCCGATGATGCAACCCATCGCCGGCGGGGCCACCGCCAAGCCCTTCAAAACCCACCACAACGCCCTGGGGATGGACCTCTATCTGCGCATCGCCCCGGAGCTTTACCTCAAACGCCTGCTGGTGGGGGGGTTTGAGCGGGTTTTTGAGATCAACCGTAACTTCAGAAACGAAGGACTCTCCACCCGCCACAACCCCGAGTTCACCATGCTGGAGTTCTATCAGGCCTACGCCACCCACGAGGATATGATGGAGCTGACCGAAGAGATGATCTCCTGGGTGGCCATGGAGGTCTGCGGCACCATGCAGATCGGCTATCAGGGCCGGGAGGTGGACCTGGCTCCCCCCTGGCGCCGCTACACCATGGATGAGGCCCTGGAAAAGGTGGGCGGCCTGTCCCGGGGGCTGCTGACCAATTTCACGGCCCTGAAAGAGCTGGCCGTGGGCAAGGGGATCGAGCTGCAACCCCAGGCCGGGATCGGCAAGGTCAAGACCGAACTCTTCGAGCTGCTGGTGGAGGAAAAACTGATCGATCCCACCTTCATCACCGCCTACCCCACCGAGGTTTCTCCCCTGGCCCGCCGCAACGCCGACAACCCCGAAATAACGGACCGTTTCGAGCTTTTTGTCACCGGCCGGGAGATCGCCAACGCCTTCAGCGAGCTCAACGATCCCGATGATCAGCGCCAGCGCCTGGAGAAGCAGATCGCCGAGCGGGGGGCCGATGAGGAGGTCTTTCCCGAGCTGGATGACGATTTCCTCCGGGCCCTGGAGTACGGCATGCCGCCGGCGGCCGGGGAAGGGATCGGCATCGACCGGCTGGTGATGCTGCTCACCGACGCCCCCTCAATCCGCGACGTTATCCTTTTCCCCCATCTGCGACCGGAAAAAAAGTAGCATGGGATTCGAGTGGTTTGTCAGTCGGCGCTACCTGAAGGCCAAGCGCAGCAAGGGGTTTATCTCTCTGATCTCGCTGATCTCGGTGGCCGGAGTGCTGGTGGGGGTGGCGGCTCTGATCGTGGTGCTGGCGGTGATGACCGGTTTTACCGCCGAGTTCCGGGATAAGATTTTGGGGATCAACTCCCATATCGTGGTCCAGCGGCCCGGGGTGGAACTGAGCGACTACCCCACCGCCGCCGCCCGAATCGCCGGAATTGCCGGGGTAACCGGCGTTACCCCCTATATCTACGGCCAGGCCATGATCACCGGCGGGGTGGGAGGCACCGGCGCCATCATCCGGGGGATCGATCCCGAAACGGTCAACCAGGTGCTCAAGCTGACCGAATACCTGGAGGTGGGGGCCCTGGCCGATCTGGCGGTGCCGCCGGGCAGCCGCCAGGCCCCGGGAATTATCCTGGGCAAGGATCTGGCCGCCCACCTGGGAGTGCTGGTGGGCGAGCGGGTCAAACTGATCTCCGCCGCCGGCCCCTTGACCCCCATGGGGGTGCTGCCCAAGATCAAGACCGTCCGGGTGGTGGGGATCTTCGCTTCCGGAATGTATGAATACGACTCATCCCTGGCCTATCTCGATCTGGCCACCGCCCGGGATTTCATGGACCTGGGGGAGACGGTCCATGGCCTGGAGGTCCGGGTCCATGATATCAATCGGGCCGACCGAATCGCCACCCAGATCAACCGCGAACTGGGAGCAACCTACAGTGCCCGGGACTGGATGAACATGAACCGCAATATCTTCTCCGCCCTGGCCCTGGAAAAAGCGGCCCTGTCGGTGATCATGACCCTGGTGGTGATGGTGGCCGCCTTCAACATCGTCAGTACCCTGATCATGGTGGTGATGGAAAAAACCAAGGATATAGCCATTTTGAAGGCAATGGGCGCCACCAACGGCAGCATCATGCGAATCTTCATGTATGAAGGGCTGGTGATCGGCCTGGTGGGGACCGGCCTGGGGGTGGCCACCGGCCTGCTGCTGTGCGAGATCCTGAGCCGCTACCACTTTATCGAGCTGCCGGAGATCTACCCGATCTCCACCCTGCCGGTCCAGGTGCTGCCCCTGGATGTGAGCCTCATCGCCACCGGCGCGGTTTTGATCACCTTCGCCGCCACCATCTACCCCTCCTGGCGGGCGGCCCGCATCGATCCCGCCGTGGCCTTGCGTTATGAATAACCTCCACCGTCAACCCGACGCCGCCGCCCCGCTGCTGGAGTTGCAACAGCTCGGCAAACGCTTTCCGCCCCCCTCCTCCCTGGAGGTTTTGCGGGGAACCGACCTGCGGATCGCCGCCGGGGAGACCATCGCGGTGGTGGGCAGTTCCGGCAGCGGCAAAACCACCCTGCTCCATATTCTGGGCACCCTGGACCGCCCTTCCCAGGGCCGGGTCCTCTATCAGGGCCGCGACGTTTTCGCCCTGTCTTCCGAGCAGTTGGCCGTCTTTCGCAACCGGACCATCGGTTTTATTTTCCAGTTCCACCATCTGCTGCCGGAGTTTTCCGCCCTGGAAAACGTGATGCTCCCCGGCCTGATCGCCGGCCTGCCCCCCCGGGCGGCCCGTGAACGGGCCGTTGAGCTGCTGGGACAGGTGCAATTGGCAGCCCGTACCAGCCACCGGGTGGGGGAGCTTTCGGGGGGGGAGCAGCAACGGGTGGCCATCGCCCGGGCCCTGACCATGCAACCCCGGCTCCTGCTGGCCGACGAGCCCACCGGCAACCTGGACCCCAAAACCGGCGAGGCGGTTTTCGAGCTGCTCCGGGAGCTGAATCGGGAGCTGGGACTGGCCCTGGTGATGGTGACCCATAACTATCGGCTGGCCGCCCGTCTGCACCGGGTGTTGCGCCTGGAAGGGGGCCTCCTGCGGGAGATCTCCGCCGACCAGCTGCCTTCGCTGTAGTGTCTTGTCCCTTGACAGCAGTGGTGATGCCTGCTAAGCATTCTCGATTCCGCTCCCGGCCGCTGCCCGGAGTTCAGCGCAATATAAATCAAAACCCGTCAGGTACCCAATGAAGCCGCAAAGCTGGCCCGGCTACTTGTTTAAGGTCGTACCAAACTCCAGAGTTCTCCGCCAGATCACGGGCCGTCTCTTCCGCCAGCTCTCAGTCCTGCTCCTGACCTGGTCGCTGCCGCTTGCGGCCGCGGCAGGGCCAACCCCGGCCAACACCCTGTTTCTGCCCCTGCAGATTCTGGCCCCCACCGGCCAGGAGGAGCTGGCGACCGCAAGCGACACCGCCCTGGCGGCCATTCTCCAAGAGCTGGGAAGCAGCCTGGCCGACCGGGCCATGGTGGCCGAATTAATGAACGCCCCCGGCGGTTGGCCTCCCCCCCTCCCGGCTCTCCAGGCCCTGGAGCGGCCGGCCCCTATTCGTTATTTGGCGGTGGGCAGTCTGACCCGTCTAGGCGAGCAGTTCAGCATCGATCTTAGCCTTTTCGACCTTAACCAGGAGGAGCCCGTCCGCTATTTTACCAGTGGGGCCCCATCCCTGGCCCAGCTCTCCCCGGGCCTTAAGGAGCTGAGTCGCCAGATTCTGCCCCCGGCCCCGGCGGCGGACCTGATCAGCGCGGTCCATATCCAGGGCAACGTCAAAACCGGTTCCGGGGCGATCCTGCGCCGGGTTTCCAGCAAGGCCGGCGAGCCCCTCGACCCCGCCCGGCTCCAGGAGGATATCAAGGCGATCTTCGCCATGGGCTTTTTCGACGACATCCAGGTGCAGGCCGAGGAAAGCGCCACCGGCACCAAACTGACCTTTGTCGTCACCGAAAAACCGGTGATCGGCCAGGTAATCATCAGCGGCAACCGGAAACTCAAGGAGAGTGATATCCGGGAAGTGATCGCGGTGCTGCCCAACACCATCATCAATACCCGGCTGGTACAGCAGGCCGAGGAGAGCATCGTCCAGCTTTACAAGGAGAAGGGCTACCACAACAGCCAAGTGACCTCCGCCACAACCGAAACCGCCGCCGGCCTGGTCGATGTCCGTTTTGAGATCGAGGAGGGGGAGCGGATTTATATTAAAAGAATCAAGTTCACCGGCAACGACTCCTTCCGCCCCCGGGCGATCCGTAAGGTGATGACCACCAAAACCAAGGGCATTTTCTCCTGGCTCACCCGCTCCGGTCGGCTCCAGACTGACATCCTGGAGCAGGACCGGGCCCGGATCGCCGCCTTCTACCACAACCAGGGCTTCATCGACGCCCGGGTCGGGGCCCCGGAGATCAGCCGGGAGGAGAACCGCCTCTTCATCACCTTCAATATCGAGGAGGGTGAGCGCTTCACCGTGGGGGAGATCGGGCTGCGGGGAGAGCTGATCGCTCCGGAGGAGGAGTTGCTGGAGTTGATCAAACTGCGGGGTGAGGAGTATTTCAGCCGCCAGGTGCTGCGGGACGACATGATGCGCTTAAGCGACCGTTACGCCCAGGATGGCTACGCCTTTGCCGAGGTTGAGCCCATGGTCAGCCGGGACGATGAGACCCGGCGGATCGACGTGGTTTTCCAGCTGGAGAAAAACGCCCTGGTCCACATCAACCGCATCACCATTCGCGGCAACACCCGCACCCGGGACAAGGTGATCCGCCGGGAGATCCGGGTGCAGGAGGGAGGCATTCTGGATACCTCCGCCATCCGGAAAAGCATGGAACGCCTGCAGCAGCTGGGTTTCTTCGAAGAGATCGATGTCCGGCCCGAGCCGGCCCTGATGCGGGATGACCTGATGGATCTCCAGATCGAGGTCAAGGAGAAACCCACCGGCACCTTCAGCATCGGGGCGGGGTACAGTTCCATGGACAAACTGATGTTCATGGGCCAGATCAGCCAGGACAACTTCATGGGCAAGGGCCAGCGCCTCTCCCTGCAGGCCGATCTGAGCGCCAACGCCACCCACTACAATCTGAGCTTCACCGAGCCCCGGCTGGCCGACTCCAAGCTGCTCTTCGGCATTGACCTCTACAACTGGGAACGGGAGTATATCGATTACACCAAGGAATCCACCGGGGGCGCCCTGCGCTTCGGCTATCCCCTGGGGGAAAGGTGGAACCTCTACTGGGGTTACGGCTATGAAGACAGCACCCTCAGTGACGTCAGCCCCGGCGCCCCCCGGGCGATCACCGACTCCATCGACCTCCATGTAAACAGTTTTCTCCGCTTGGGCCTGGTGCGTGACACCCGTAATAACCGCCTCGACCCCACCCGTGGTTCGATTTTTGATATCGGCCTGAAACACGCCGGGGGCTTTCTGGGCGGGGATACCGCCTTTACCCGCCTGGAGAGTTCCGCCACCCGCTTCTTCCCCTGGGATGAGATCCCCCTGCTCAAGGAAACCCGCAGCAACTGGCTGAACAGCACCACCTTCCGGCTCAAGGGCTCCATGGGATATATCCGGGAAAACGAAACCGACAAGCTGCCGATTTACGAAAAGTTTTTCCTGGGGGGGCTACGGACCATGCGGGGCTTCGAAACCGCCACCATCAGTCCCCGGGATCCCGATGACGATCTCTACCGGATCGGCGGCGAGAAGATGTGGTATATGAACAGTGAATGGATCTTCCCCATCTCGGCGGAGATCGGCCTCAAGGGCCTGATCTTCTTCGATGCCGGTAATGTTTACACCAAGTCGGACAACTGGCGGACCGATAATCTCAAAAAAAGTGTGGGCTTCGGCTTTCGCTGGCTTTCCCCCCTGGGCCCGCTGCGGCTGGAGTGGGGTTACAATCTCGACCCCGAAGATGACGAGAAACGAACGGTGTGGGATTTCTCCATGGGCGGCGTCTTCTAAAACCACCGGTTGAGCCGACAAGCCACCATTTTTACGATAAGATCCCAGTAATTTCTGATGAAACAGCTAATTGACGCGCTGCGGCGCTCCCCCCGACCCCTGGAGGTTTACGGACCCCGGGGGGGGAGCGCCGCCTGGTTTATCGGCCGGGTGGCCCAGACCCACGCCCCTCTCCTTGCCCTCTGCGCCGAGGAGGATGAGGGCCGGCGGCTGGCCGCCGACCTTAGCCTTTTCAGCGACCGTCCGGTGATCCACTACCCCGACCCGGAGGTCCCCCCCTACGCCCCTCTCCGGACCGATCCGGCCACCACCGCTGCCGGCCTGGCGGCCCTCTACCAGATGATGAGCGCCCGGGAGCCCTTTATTCTGGTGGCCTCCATCAAATCCCTGACCAGCAAAACCATACCCCCGGAGCAGTTGGGGGACTTGGCCGAACTGCTGATCCAAGGCGAGGAGACCGATCCCCGGCAACTGGCGGAGCGGTTGAGCGCCGGCGGCTATGAGCAGGTGGCCCTGGTCCAGGAGGTGGGGGAATACAGTATCCGCGGTGGGATTATCGATATTTTCTCTCCCGGCCAGGAGTATCCTCTGCGCCTGGATTTTTTCGGCGACACCGTGGAGTCCATCCGCCGTTTCGACCCCATCAGCCAGCGCTCCATCGGCGAACTGGAGGAGGTGGTTCTGCTGCCCGCCACCGATTGCCTCTACCCCCCCGCCGCCTCCCTCGGCCACCGGGAGCTGCTGACCCGTTTCCGCCGGCTGGAGGAAGCGGAGGGGTGGCGGCGGGATGAGAGTGCTCGCCTGCGGGATTGCTTGAGCCACCGCCGGCCCTTCACCGGTGACCGTTTTTTTCTGCCGCTGCTGCAACCGGCGGCGGTATTCCCCTTAAGTTACCTGCCCACCGAGACCCTGATCATCACGGTGGATCATCCCCGCCTGGCCCAGAGCCTGGAGTTGCATGGGGAGCGGGTGCTGGCCAACTACCGGGAAATGGTGGCGGCAACCAAACCGGCCCTGGCTCCGGCGGAGCTTTTTCTGACCCCCGAGCAACTGCTGGGGCAACTTGCCGAACGCCCCGGAGCCCGCCTCTTGCCCCTCTCGCCCGCGGAGCCCGACCAGCGCCAAAGTTTCGCCATCCCCACCGGCAACCACGTTCTGCTCAAGCAACAGATCGACCTGCAACGCCACGAGCAGGGCCTGCTCGCTCCCCTGGCCCGCCAGATCCGGGACTGGTTGCAGCAGGGAGAGCAGGTCCTGCTGGCCTCGCGCTCACCCCGCCACGCCGCCCGCATGGCTGAACTGCTCAGCCAGCACCAGCTTGACCCCCTGGTGGTGGAACGCCCGCCGATGACGGCCGAAGCGACGATTACCCCGACCGCCCCTCCCCGCCTGCTACTGGTCCCCCAACCATTGAGCAGCGGATTTGACCTGCCCGCCGCCAAGCTCCACTTCCTCTCGGAGACCGAACTTTTCGGCGAACGCCTGCCCGGCTCCGGCAAAACCCGGCGCCAGCCCCCCAGTGAAAAGATCGGCTCCTTTGACGAACTCAACCCCGGCGACCTGGTGGTCCATCGCCGCCACGGCATCGGGATTTATCAGGGTCTGGTCCCCATTGAGCTCAACGGCATCACCAACGATTACCTGAAGATCCTCTATCGGGGCGATGACAAGCTGTTCATCCCGGTGGACCAGATCAACAGCGTGGGCAAATACAAAGGGCTCACCGACCAGAAACCCAATCTGGATAAACTGGGCGACAAGACCTGGCTGGCCACCCGCAACCGGATCAAAAAAGCGGTCTGGCAGGTGGCCCGAGAGCTGCTCAACCTCTACGCCAAACGAAAACTGGCCCAGGGAACTCGCTTCTCCAACCCCGGTGAGCTCTACCATGAGCTGGAAGAGTCTTTCCCCTTCGATGAGACCCCCGGCCAGCTCAAGGCGATCGGCGAGGTGATGGAGGACCTCTGCTCCGACCGCCCCATGGATCGGTTGGTCTGCGGCGATGTCGGTTACGGCAAAACCGAAGTGGCGGTGCGGGCCGCTTTCAAGGTGGTGGAAGATGGCGCCCAGGTGGCGGTGCTGGTACCCACCACCGTCCTGGCCGAGCAGCATGCCGCCACTTTCCGCGAACGGCTGGCCGGTTTCCCCCTGCGGGTGGACAGCCTCAACCGTTTCCGGGGCAGTGGCGAACAGAAGAGGATCGTGGCCGAGCTGGCCGCCGGTAAGATCGACATCATCATCGGCACCCACCGCCTGCTCTCCGCCGACGTCAGGTTCAAAAAGCTGGGCCTGCTGATCATCGACGAAGAGCACCGCTTCGGAGTGACCCACAAGGAGAAGTTAAAAAAATTACGCACCGGGGTGGATGTGCTGACCCTCACCGCCACCCCCATCCCCCGCACCCTCCAGCTCTCCCTGCTGGGGGTCCGCGACCTTTCGGTGATCAGTTCCCCGCCCGAGCTGCGGCGCACGGTGAAAACCTTCATCGCCCGCCACGACGATCTGGTGATCAAGGAGGCGATCCACCGGGAGCTGGGCCGGGACGGCCAGGTTTTCCTGGTCCACAACCGGGTTAAAAGCATCCACGAGGTGGCGACCCGGGTGCAGCAGCTGGTGCCCGAAGCCAGGTTGGCGGTGGCCCACGGTCAGATGCCGGCCAAGCAGCTGGAGGAGATCATGGTCCGCTTTGTCCGCCGGGAGATCAACGTCCTGATCTGCACCACCATTATCGAATCGGGCCTGGATATCCCCAGCGCCAACACCATCATCATCACCCGGGCTGAACGGCTGGGGCTGGCGGAGATCTACCAGTTGCGGGGCCGGGTGGGCCGCAGCAGTCAACAGGCCTACGCCTACCTGCTGGTGCCGGCCCTGGAAGATCTGGCCGGCGAAGCCCGGCGCAGGCTCCAGGCCCTGATGGATTACAACGAGCTGGGAGGCGGCTTCAAACTGGCCTTGAGCGATCTGCAGATCCGGGGCGGCGGCAATATCCTGGGGGAATCGCAAAGCGGCAATATCGCGGCGGTGGGCTACGATATGTACCTTGACCTACTACAAAAAACTGTTATCGACCTCAAGCGGCGCGGCGAAGGGAGCGGGGTCGATCCCAACCTGGATGAACTGCAGGAAGAGATTGAACCGGAGATCAAGCTGGCCATCGCCGCCCACATCCCCCAAAGCTATGTCAGCGACGTCAACCAGCGCTACCTCTGTTACCGCAAGATCACGGCGGCCGCCGACGATACCGCCCTGGCCGACATCCGGGACGAGTTCGGCGACCGGTTCGGACCGCTACCCCCGGAAGCCGACAATCTGTTTGAAGTGATCGCCCTGAAAAACCGCCTGGCCGCCATGAAGGTCAGCAAGCTCGAACAGGGCCCGGCCGCCCTGGTCTTCAGTTTCCACACCTCCACCCCGGTGCCGCCGGAACGGATTCTGGCCCTGGTCAACCAGCCCAAAAAGGGGATTCGTTTCACCCCGGCGGCCCGGCTGATCTGTCCCCTGCCCCCCAAACCCTCCCCCGCCGCTCTCTTCAATGAAATCAAAAAGTTGTTGCACGCGCTCATGGGGGATGATATCTCTCTCTAGAGGTTTTTTCATTGTTTAACCAACCAGTTCAGAGGAATAATGCGCCATTTGAACCGTCTCTTCCCACCATCTCCCTACCCACTCCTGCTGGTCATTACGGTTTGTTGCCTGCTGCTGGGGCCATCGGTCCGCCCCGGTCAGGCTCAGGTGCGAATCCTGGACCGGGTGGTGGCCGAGGTTAACGGCGAGATTATCACCCTGTCGCAGCTTAACCGGGAATTGGCGGGGGTGGAGGAGCAGGTTTTGAGCCGAGTGAGGGCCAGTGAACGGGAAAACGCCCTGACCGAGGCCCGCCAGCAGCTCCTGGCCGGGATGATTGACCGCCTGCTGGTGGAACAGCATGCCGCCAAGCGGGGGATCCAGGTGGGTGAACGGGAGATCGACGACGCCATCGCTCGAATCATCAGCGACAACCAGCTAACCATGGCCGAACTGGAGCGGGATCTGGAACGGCTCAATACTACCCTGGCCGATTACCGCAAGGAGTTGCGCGCCCAGATTCTACAGTCGCGACTGCTCAGCCTGGAAGTACGGGAGCGGGTGGTGATTCCGGAAAGCCGGATCAGGCAGTATTATGAGGATAATTATGTCGGTCGCCGGCAGGAGGAAGCTTTCCATATCCTGCAGATGGGGTTCACCTGGCAGGGCGCTGCCCCTGACGCCAACGCCGAGGCCCGCCGCCGAGCCCAGGCGGCCCGGGCGGAGGTTCTGGCCGGTGGGGATTTCCGGGAGCTGGCCCGGACCCATTCCGACCTGCCGTCGGCCCGCGACGGCGGTGATTTGGGGGTTTTCCACCGGGATGAGCTGGCCGGATTGATGCTTGAGCATATTCCGACCTTGAGCCCGGGAGAGATCTCCCCCTTAATTGAAACCGCCGCCGGTTATCAGTTTTTCATGCTTCTCTCCGATCGCGGCGATCTTCACGCCCAGTTGCCCTATGAAGAGGCCAGGGATGAAATCCGGGAAAAGCTCTACAATCAGGCCCTGGAAGAGCAGTTCACCAAGTGGGTGAACAGCCTGCGTGAAGAGGCCTATATCAGGATCATTCTGTAAGCCGACCCGGATCATTATGGGCCAATATCAAGGTGGATCGCCATGACTTCCGAGCAAAACAAACGCCGCCCCCCGGACAGCACGGTGCCGAAGCAGGATCTGGCCCCCGGCTCCTCCCATGACTCTGAGGGGAAGCCCACTCTGAGTGAAAAACTGCGGCGGGCCCGCTCCGCCAAAGGCGTTTCCCTGGAGGAAGCGGCGGCGGCAACCCGGATCCACCTCTCTTCGCTGGAGGCATTGGAGGGGAAACCCACCCGCCACCTCCCCGCGCCGGTTTTTACCCGGGGTTTTGTCAGAATATATGCCAACTACCTGGGCCTTGATCCCGACCAGGCCCTGCGGCTTCACATCGAGGAGCAGGGCCTGCCCACCACGACCACCACCGATAAGATCAACATCCAGGAGCTGCTGGCCGCCGAGGATATGGCGGAGGCTCCCCGCGGCCTGACCGGCAACCACGTTTTTATTCTGCTGTTGCTGCTGGTTCTGGGTTTTCTAGCCTACTGGGGCTATAACAGTTATTTCCGGCCCCTGCCGCCGGTGACCACGTTGGCACCGGAGACAGAGCTGGGCGCTTACCCCGACGAAAACGCGCCGCCCCCGGAGCCTCCTCCCCCCTTCCTGGAGAGGGCAGAGGTTGAATCGCCGGTTCCGGCCGCCCCAGCCGCGCCAACCAGTCCTCCACCCCCCGCGGCAAACCGGGAGGCGGCAGCCCCCGGCTATCCGGCCCCGGTTCAGCCCCCGGCCCCGGCCCGCGTCGAGTCGCCCCGGCCCGAGCCAACGGCGTTCCAACCGGTCCGGGTTGAGCCACCCCGCCCGGAAGCCTTGGCGGCCCAACCCCCGGCTACCCCCACCCATGTTCTGGCCGCCCATTTCATCGAAGAGACCTGGGTGCGGATTCAGGTGGATGACCAGCCGCCCCGTCAGCTCTTTTTCCAGCCCGGCGACCTCCGGGTCTGGCGGGCCAGGGAGAGGGTGGAGATCCGGATCGGCAACGCCGGCGGGGTGGAGCTCGCCTATAATGACAGCCCTGTGGCTCCCTTGGGCCGCAGCGGCCAGATTGTCGACCTGAGTTTTCCCTGAGGGATGTTTCCGGCAGCAGGCCGGAGGGCTCACCGGCGCACGTATGATTCCCAAACAAACAACCGCGGTGGTGCTGGAGGTTAAGAACCACGGCGAAGCCGACAAGATTGTCACCTTTTATGGCCAAGATACCGGCAAAATCAGCGGCATCGCCAAAGGAGCCAATCGCAGCCGGGTCCGCTTCGTCAACAAGCTGGAACTCTTCTCCCTGCTGGAGATAAGCTACCAGGAGGGAAACCGCAGCAGCCTGGTCAGAATCGATCAGGCGGAACTGCTGGAGCCCTTTGGGCCGATCCGCCGCGATTACCACCGTTATGCGGCGGCCTGCCTGGCCGGAGAGCTGGTGGGGCAGTGGACCAGGGAGGCTGATGCCGATCCCCGGATCTTCCTGCTGCTCCACTGGGCCCTGACCGGGATCGCCGCCGGCCCAAAACCCATGGAGCAGCTCCCTCCCCTCCTTATCTTTTTTGAGGCCAAACTGCTGGACCTCCTGGGCTATCGCCCCGACCTCACCGGCTGCCGCCAGTGCGGCACCCTGGCAGCCGGCGCCCGCCCCTATCACTTCAGTCTGGGCCAGGGCGGCCTGATCTGCCGCTCCTGCAATCACCAACAGCAGCACGGCCTGATCCCCCTCTCCCTGGCCACCGCCCGCCTGCTGGCCAGGGCCATTGAGCTTGATTTGGCCAAACTGAATCGCCTGCAGCTTCCCACCGCCGGCCACCGTGAGGCCCAGCATTTTCTCCAGCAGTACAGCCGTCATCTCCTGCAGCGGGAAATTAACTCCCGGAGCTGTTTCACGGCACTTTGTTGTTGAAAAAAAAGAGCTCCGCCCCATAAAATTGATTGACGTTGAGGGGAGAGATACGATATAGGACAAAAAAAGTCTTTTTTATCTTTTTCCAGAATCGTCGCTGACGACACAGACCACAGCGGGAGAACGCCCATGGATATTCTGTTACTATCCAGACTGCAGTTTGCCATGACCACCTTTGTCCACTTTATCTTCGTCCCCCTGACCCTGGGCCTCTCCCTGCTGGTCGCCTACATGGAGAGCAAATACGTCCGGACCGGCGAGGAGATCTACAAGCGGATGACCAAGTTCTGGGGCAAGCTTTTTCTGATCAACTTTGCCCTGGGGGTGGTCACCGGTATCGCCCTGGAGTTCCAGTTCGGCACCAACTGGGCCCGCTACTCCGCTTATGTGGGTGACATTTTCGGTTCCCTGCTGGCCATTGAGGCCACCCTGGCCTTCTTCCTCGAATCCACCTTCCTGGGGATCTGGATCTTCGGCTGGCAGCGGCTTTCCCCCAAGATGCACAACGCCAGCATCTGGCTGGTTGCCCTGGCTGCCAGTCTTTCCGCCTTCTGGATCATCATGGCCAACGGCTGGATGCAGAATCCGGTGGGCTACCTGCTGGCCGACGGGCGGGCGGAACTGGCCAGCTTTGGCGCCCTGGTGACCAACGGCTTTGCCTGGCACCAGTTCATCCATGTCCTCGCCGCCTCCTACGTCCTGAGCGGGATGTTTGTCATGGGGATCTCGGCCTACCACCTGGCCCGGGGCAACAACGTCGATTTCTTCAACCGCTCCTTCCGGATCGCCGCCCCCTTCACCCTGGTCTTTGCCCTGGTGCTGGTGATCCATGGCCATTCCCATGGCGCCAATGTCGCCAAACACCAGCCGGCCAAACTGGCGGCCATGGAATCCCACTGGGAAACCATGCCCCGGGCCCCCCAGTATCTGGTGGTGGTCCCCGACCCGGCCCGGGAGGGTAACCGCCTGGAACTGCTGCCGATTCCCGCCGGTCTTTCCCTGCTGGCCTACCACTCCCCCAACGCGGTGGTCCAGGGCCTCAAGGATTTCGCCCCGGAAGATCGCCCCCCGGTCTGGCTCACCTTCTTCTCCTTCCGCACCATGGTCGGCTTCGGCATGGCCCTGCTGCTGCTCTCGGCCTGGGCCTGGAAGAACCGCCACGATCCCCGGCGCTCCGCCACCATGCTCAAACTCCTGCCCTGGATGATTCCGGTGCCCTACCTGGCCATCCAGTTCGGCTGGCTGGTGGCGGAGGTGGGCCGCCAGCCCTGGATTGTTTACGGCGTGATGCGAACCGCCGACGCGGTTTCGCCAGGGATCAGCGTCAGCCAGGTGGTGGGCAGCCTGGCCGGGTTTGTGGCCATCTACGCCATGCTGGTTGCTCTGCATATCTTTCTGTTGGGTAAATACAGCCGCCTGGGCCCGGAAGCGCCACCCCGGGCCAAGGCTTGAGGTTTCCAGTTTATCGCCATCAACGATCCAATTCAGTTACCAAATGGAGGTAACCCATGCTTGAGCTTACCTGGTTTTTATTGTGGGGAATTTTATGGGCGGTCTATTTTGCCTTGGACGGCTATGATTTCGGTCTGGGGATCAACATGCCCCTGCTGGCGACCAGCGAAACCGACCGCCGGACCATCTACAACGCCGCCGGCCCCTTCTGGGATGGCAATCAGGTCTGGCTGGTCACCGCCGGCGGGGTGACCTTCGCCGCCTTCCCGGCCACCTACGCCGTAATGTTCAGCAGCCTCTACAGCGCCCTGATGCTGCTGCTCTTTGCCTTGATCTTCCGGGGGATCTCCTTCGAATTCCGCCGCAAGGTGGACAGTGACTCCTGGCGAAAATTCTGGGATGGCTGCAACGTACTGGGCAGCTTGCTGCCGGCCCTGCTCTTCGGGGTGGCCTTCGCCAACATCTTCATGGGGATCCCCTTAAACGCCCAGCAGATCAACGAAGGCAACCTGCTCTCCCTGCTCAACCCCTATGGGCTGGCCGGTGGCATCCTCTTCGTGCTGCTCTTCTCCCTCCACGGCAGCCTCTGGCTGGCGGTTAAATCCCAGGGCGCCCTGATGGAACGGGCGGAAGCCCTGGCCCACAAGCTCTGGTATGCCGTGGTCGCGATGGTGGTCATTTTTCTGGCCCTGAGTGTTTTCTACACCAACCTTTTTCACAACTATCTGGTGAACCCGGTTCTTTTACTCCTGCTGCTCCTGCCGGTGGGCGGCCTGGTCATGGCTAAAGTTTTTTTGACCCGGCAGGCCCAATGGCAGGCCTGGGGCGCCTCCGGCCTGGGGATCATCGGGGTCACCATGTTCGGAGTGATCGGGCTCTATCCCAAGCTGTTGCCCTCCTCCATTGACCCGGCCTACAGCATGACCATCGCCAACTCCGCCTCCAGCACCCTGACCCTGCAGATCATGCTGGGAGTGGCGCTGCTCTGTGTCCCGGTGGTCATCGCCTACCAGGCCTGGAGCCACTACCGGTTCGGCCACAAGATCACTGCCGAAGACCTGGAGTATGAAGAGGCTTACTAGGGGAGCTGCTCTTGACGGAGGCAAACGGCCTGGCCTGGCTGGCCGGCCATCGGAAACACGCCGGCTCCCTGCTGTTCCTGGCCGTGGGGCTGGGGTTTACGGCCGGAATCCTGCTGATCATTCAAGCCTCCCTGCTCTCCCGGGTGGTGACCCAGGTGGTTTTTGCCGGCCAGGGCCTGGCCCAGGTGCTGCCCCTGATCTGGCCGATCATGGCCCTGGTCGGGGGCCGGGCCCTGCTGGCGGGGGCTGGCCGCTACTGCGGCGGGCTGGCCGCCGTCCGGGTCAAGGAGGCGGTCCGCCGGGATCTCCTTGACCACCTGGCGGCGGCCAGTCCCGTCGGGCTTAGCGCCAGTGCCCCCGGCGAACTGGTGGATCTGAGCGTGGACGGCAGCGAGTTCCTGGATGGCTATTTCTCCGGCTATCTGCCCCAGATGGCCATGGCCGTCCTGATGCCGGCCGCCATCCTGGGCTTCATCTTCCCCCTGGATCTGGTTACCGCCCTGATCCTGCTCTTTACCGCCCCCCTGATCCCCTTCTTCATGGTGATGATCGGGCGGCGGGCCGAAAAGCTCAACCGCCGTTTCTGGCACCAGACCACCCGGTTAAGCCACCGCTTTCTCGACACCATCCAGGGCTTGACCACCCTGAAGATCTTCAACGCCGGCCACCGGGAAGCCCGGGTGGTGGCGGAGATCTCCCGCCAATACGGTCAAAGCACCCTGGCGGTTTTGCGAGTGGCCTTTTTAAGCGCTCTGGCCCTGGAGTTTCTGGCCACGATCAGCGTGGCCCTGGTGGCGGTGATCGTCGGTTTCAAACTGCTCTGGGGCGATCTCACCTTTGAGGCCGGCTTTCTTATCCTGATCCTGGCCCCGGAATTTTATCTGCCCCTGCGCAACTTGGGGAGTAATTTCCATGCCCGGGCCGCCGCCATCACCACCGCCGAAAAGATGCTCCGGCTGCTGCGCCTGCCCTTGCGCGAACAACCCGGGGCCGATCGGGATTTACCTGCCCCGGCAAAGGGTCCCAACGGCTATCAGGTCACCCTGGTCGGGGTTTCTTACGGGTATGAGGCGGGCAGAGAGGCGGTGCGGGATCTGTCCATCACCCTGCCCGCCGGGGGGTTGAGCTGTCTTTACGGGCCCAGCGGCAGCGGCAAAAGCACGATTCTAAAATTGATCGGGGGGCTGCTCAAGCCCCAGCGGGGCAGAGTCCTGATCAACGGCAGCGATCTGGGCCGGGTGGAGCTGAGTCAATGGCAGCGGCAACTGGCCTATCTGCCGCAAAAACCCCACCTGCTCCAGCGCAGTGTGCGGGAGAACATTAAAATCGGCAATCCGGAAGCCACCTTGACCGAGATCAGACGGGCCGCCGCCGCGGCCCGCATCGACCGGGAGCTGGCGGCGCTGCCCGCCGGTTACGACACCCTGCTGGGGGAGGAGGGCCAGGATCTCTCCGGTGGCCAGCGGCAAAGGGTGGCCCTGGCCCGGGTGCTGGTCGACAGCCGCCCCCTGGTGCTGCTGGATGAGCCCACCGCCGGCCTGGACCAGGCCAGCAGCGAACTGGTGCGGCAGACCATCATGGAACTGGCCCGGAGCAGAACGGTGGTGATGGTGACCCATGACCACCATTTCCTGCCCCTGGCCGACAAGGTAATCAGGCTCGATGAAGGAATTTATCCGACTGCTTAAACTGACCCTGCCCCAGTGGCCCTGGTTGCTGCTGGGAGTGGGCTGCGCCCTGCTCACCCTGCTGGCCAACGCCGCCCTGCTCAGCCTGGCCGCCTGGTTTCTGGCCGGCATGGCCCTGGCGGGAATCAGCGGAACGCCCTACAACTATCATCTGCCGGCCGCCGGCATCCGCACCCTGGCCATCATCCGCACCCTGGGCCGTTACGCCGAGCGCTACTTCTCCCATGCCGCCACCTTCCGGCTGCTCGGCTCACTCAGGGTCTGGTTTTTCCGCCGCCTGGAGCCCCTGGCCCCGGCCGGCCTCGGCCACCTGCACAGCGGAGACCTCTTCTCCCGGCTTAAGGCCGACATCGACCATCTGGACGAGTTCTATCTACGTTTTCTGTTGCCGCTGGTCACCGCCACCGCGGGCTTATCCCTGATTTTCGCCTTTGTCTATCACTTCAGCCCCCCCCTGGCCCTTTACCTGGCCCTGCTGTGGAGTCTGACCGGCATCGCCCTGCCCCTGGTCCTGCTACAACTGGGCTATCAGGATGGGGTCAACCAGGTCCACTCCCTGAGCCGGATGCGCAGCATCACCATCGACCTCCTGCGGGCCCTGGAGGAACTGGTCATCTTTGGTCAAAACGCTAAGTTGCGCCGGGAACTGGCCCGAGAGAGTCGGCGACAGGCTGCGATCCAAACCGGATTTGTCCGGCTCGCGGCCCTGGCGGAGGCGGCAATGACCCTGGGGATCGGCCTGGCCATGGCCGGTGGCCTGCTCCTGCTGATCCCGCTGGTGGAAAGAGGGAGCCTGGCCGGGGCAAACCTGCCGATGCTGGCGATCCTGACCCTGATCAGCTTCGAAGGAGTTCAACAACTCCCGGTGGCCCTCAAAGCCTGGGGACGGATCCGGACCTCCGCCCAACGCCTTTTCAGCCTGATCGACCAGGCCCCACCCCTGCCCGATCCCCCCCCGGGCGCCGCTCCACCCCGGGAGTGGAGCCTGGAGTTTTGCCGGGTAACCTTCACCTATCCCGGGCGAGCGCGACCGGTGGTGGAGAACCTTGATTTTCGGGTCGCGGCCGGGGAGAAACTGGGAATTATCGGACCCACCGGCTCGGGCAAGAGCAGTCTGGTCAACCTGCTGCTCAAATTTTACCCCCTGAACGGCGGCGAGATTCTGATCGGCGGCGAACCGATCAGCCGTTACCCGGCGGAACAGGTAAGGTCCTGGCTGGGGGTGATCTCCCAGGAAACCTATCTCTTCAACGCCAGCATCCGGGAAAACCTGCTGCTGGCCGACCCGGATGCCGACGAAGAGCTGCTCCACCGGGCCCTGGCCAGCGCCCGGCTGGAGGAGTTCGTCCGCGGGCTTCCGGCCGGCCTGGACACCCAGGTGGGCCAAGCCGGGCTCAAACTCTCCGGCGGCCAGGCCCGCCGCCTGGCCCTGGCCCGGACCATCCTCAAAAAAGCCCCCCTGCTGATTCTCGATGAGCCCACCGAGGGGCTGGACGCCGCCACCGAACAGGCCCTGTGGCAAACCCTGGCTCCGGTGATGGCTCAGCGCACCGTGATCCTGATCTCCCACCGGCCCGCCGGCCTGGAGTATATGGACCGCACCATCTCACTTTGACCCATGCAGCTGCTGGAGCAGCCAGGCCATGTTCCTGCCCAGATCGTTCATGGTCTTGATCCCCTCGAGGTCCTGACTGACCTCGCCGGCCTCCCTGCCGATCCCGATGTTCCAGTAGGAGGAACCCACCACGATCATCTGCCCGATCAGGAAAAAGGCGTTAAGTGAGCTGAAGACATGATAGGCGCCGGCCCGGCGCACCGCCACCACCCCGGCCCCGACCTTACGCTTGAACATGTCGTTGTTGGCCCGGGCCACCATGCCGCAACGCTCGATCAGGGCCTTCATCCCCGCCGAGACATCGGCAAAATAGGTGGGGGAACCCAGAATGATGCCATCGGCCGCCTCCATCTTGGCCAGGCAGTCGTTGATGATATCCTTGCCCACCGCGCAGCGGCGATCCTTGTTCTTGAAGCATTTATAACAGGCGATACAGCCGGAAACCGGCTTTCCCGCCAGCTCCACCAATTCGGTCTCGATCCCCGCCGCCGTCAATTCGGCCAGCACTCCGTTAAGCAGGGTTGCCGTATTCCCGCCTTTGCGGGCGCTGCCACTGAAAGCCACAACCTTCATCAGCCACCTCCTTGGTGTTATTGCTAGTTAAACCTTGATCCCCCAGATCTCTTCGGCATATTCGCGAATGGTCCGATCGGTGGAGAATTTTCCCATCCGGGCCACGTTGAGAATCGATTTCCGGGCCCAGCCCGTCCGGTTGAGAAACTCCCGATCCACCTCCTCCTGACAGCGGAGATAATCCTCCAGATCGAGGAGGAAGAGATAGGGATCATCGGGACTGAGCAGGGCCCGGACAATGGGGGTGAACAGGGCCGTGTCCCCCCGGCTGAATTCGCCGGCGGTGATGGCGTCCACCGCCGCCCGAACCTCCTGGTTATTCTGATAGACCGTTTCGGGCGTGCGCAAGGGATCGCGGCGGACCGCTTCCACCTGGTCGGCATCCATCCCGAAGATGAACATGTTTTCCCGGCCGATCTCATCACACATCTCGACATTGGCCCCATCCATGGTGCCGATGGTCAGGGCCCCGTTCAAGGCGAACTTCATATTGCCGGTGCCGGAGGCCTCGGTGCCAGCGGTGGAGATCTGCTCGGAGAGATCGGCGGCGGGAATAATCTTTTCCGCCAGGGAGACCCCATAATTGGGGATAAAGATCACTTTGAGCCGGTCAGCCACCCGGGGGTCGCGGTTGATGGTCTCCCCCACCGAGTTGATCAGCTTGATGATCAGCTTGGCCTGGGCGTAGGAGGGGGCCGCCTTGCCGGCAAAAACCACGGTCCGGGCCGGTGCCTCCTGCCGCTCTCCCCGCACCAGGCGCTGATAATGGATGATGATGTGGAGAATGTTGAGCAGCTGGCGCTTGTACTCGTGCATCCTTTTGACCTGGACATCGAAGAGCGAGTCGGGGTCCACCGCCACCCCGCAATCGCTCTTGATCAAGGCCGCCAGCCGCTGTTTGTTTTGCCGCTTAACCGCCAGCCAGCGCCGCTGAAAGGAGCGATTGCCGGCCAGGGATTCCAGGTTGCGCAGAAACTCCAACTTGGTCACCCAGTCACCCCCAATGCTTTCGGTGATCAGGGCGGCCAAACCGGGATTACTCTTGAGCAGCCAGCGACGCTGGGTAACCCCGTTGGTTTTATTATTGAACCGCTGGGGATAAATCTCGTAAAATTCGTTGAATATTCTGGTTTTTTGCAGATGGGTATGCAGTTTGGCCACCCCGTTGGTGGAGTGGCTGCCGACAATGGCCAGATGGGCCATCCGCACCTTCTTCACCGGACCTTCATCGATCATGGACATCCGCCGCAACCGCTCCTCATCCCCGGGATAAAGGGCCGCCACCTCCTCCAGGAAGCGGCGGTTGATCTCGTAAACGATCTCCAGATGGCGGGGCAGCACCCGGTGAAAAAGATCGACCGCCCAGGTTTCCAGGGCCTCGGGCATCAGGGTATGGTTGGTATAGCCAAAGGTTTGCACACAGATCCCCCAGGCATCCTCCCAGGTCATCCCCTCTTCATCCAGCAGCAGCCGCATCAATTCGGGGATGGCGATGGCCGGGTGGGTATCGTTGAGTTGGACCGCGATCTCAGCGGTAAAGCGCCCGAAGTCCGTGCCGTGCTGCTTCTTGTAACGGCGCAGGATATCCTGGAAGGTGGCGGCGACGAAGAAATATTGCTGCTTGAAGCGCAACTCCTGGCCTTCCCGGATATCGTCGGAGGGATAGAGGACCTTGGAGATGGTCTCCGACTCCACCACGCTCTGCACCGCGGCCACGTAATCGCCGCGATTGAAGGAGATCAGATCCAGTTCCCGGGAAGCCTTGGCGGACCACAGCCGCATATTGATCACCGAATCGTTGCGGAATCCCGGCACCAGAATATCGTTGGCCATGGCCATCACTTCGCTGGTGTCCACCCATTCATGGCGCAGTTTGCCCTCGGCATCATGGTAGCGGTGTACCCGACCGTGGAACTTCACCGGGTACAGATTCCAGGGGCGGTCGTACTCCCAGGGGGTCCCGTAACGCAGCCAGTTGTCGGGGTGTTCCACCTGGAAGCCATCCAGGAGGCGCTGGTAGAAAAGACCGTACTCATAGCGGATTCCGTAGCCGTAAGCGGGGATCCCCAGGGTGGCCATCGAGTCCATGAAACAGGCGGCCAGCCGGCCCAAGCCGCCGTTGCCCAGGGCCGCGTCCTCCTCCTCCTCACGCACCTCGTCAAGATCGTAGCCCATCTGCTCCAGGACCCCGGCCACCTTATCGTAGAGACCGAGATTGATCAGGCTGTTGCCCAGGGAACGACCGATCAGGAATTCCAGGGAGAGATAATAGACCCGCTTGCGGTTGTGGGCGTAAAAATCCTTCTGGGTCTTGACCCAGCGCTCGATCAGAAAATCGCGGACCGTGTAGGCCAGGGCCTTGTAAATCTCGCGATTGCCCGCCCGCATGGGGTCGCGGCCCAAAAAGCTCAGCAGATGATGATGGATGGTCTTGAGCAGGTCGTCATCGCCCAGGCTGCCGCCGAAACTGCAGTAGGGCCCGGTGGGGGCGGGATGATCGCGCAGGGGGATATCACGTTCCTTGCTTGGCATTGGTCGAATCTCCTCCAGCTTTTTTCTCTATTATTTAGGACCAAGTTACCGTGACCTAACAACATGGTCAATCGATTTAACCAACCGGCCGCCCCCGCCGGGCCGTAAATCGGGCCACCCAGGCCAGCGCCTCCTCCCGGCTGTTGACCACGCCCTCCACCCGGGCCTGGGCCAGCCCCGCCAGGATCTCTTTGAAGACCGGGCCCGGCGACAAGCCACAAAGCTTCTGCAGGTCATGGCCGTCCAGCAAGGGGGGCAGGCTCAGCACCGGCCCGATCCGCTCCCGGGCCACCCGGGTCACTTGGGCGTAAAGGGCGGCCAGATTCTGTTCCATGGCCACCGGCTTGCCGGGACCGCGGCCGGCCAGGCTGTCCGCCATGGCCAACAGGAAAAGGGCGGGGAGATCATCTCCCAGGGACCGGACCAGCCGCAAACAGGCCCGCACCCCGATCCCCTGGCGCAGACTGGCGTTAACCAGATGAAAGGGCCACATATGATGGGCCACCAGCCGTTGCAGCAACTCCCGGCGCCGACGGCTGAAGCGCAGACGCCGGGCCACCTCCCGGCACAGCTCGGCCCCGATCCGGTCATGATTATGAAAGATGATCCTCCCCTCCCGCACCTGGCAGGCGGCGGCCTTGCCCAGATCGTGGAGCAGGGCCGCCCAGCGCAGGGTCAGGGCCCGATCGGGGTGGGCCGGATCGGCAAGGTAGGCGGAAAGCTCGGGGTGATATTCCGGGAAAAAATCGACCGGGGCGGCAAGTACCCGTTCCAAGGTAGCCACCGCCTCGATGCAGTGGGCGGCCACATCGAGATGGTGGCTGTCGGGCTGCCGCAAGCCTGCCCCGGCGGCCAGTTCCGGCAGCACCTGAAAAAGCAGGCCGGATCCCGGTGGCGCCCCGGCTCCGGCGGTGGCCATGGCGGTCAAGGCCGCCGCCCCCCGGGCTCCGGCCAGAATGGCATCCATTTCGCTGCGGATCCGCTCAGCGGCCACCCCGGCAATCAGGCCGGCGGCCACCCCTTGGGCGATCAACTCGACGGTTGCCGCCGCCAGTTTAAAAACGGCGGCGCCGGCCACCTCCCCGCCGGAGGGCGGAGGCAGGCTGGCCAGGAAGCGGTAGGCCCGCAACAGGCGGAGGGGATCGGCGACAAACACCCTGGCATTGACCGCCCGAATCACCCCGGCCTGCAAATCCCGCCGGCCGCCATGGGGATCGATCACCTCCCCCTGGCAAGCAGCGGCCCCGGACAAAGGCAGGGGGATCGCCATGGCGTTGATGGTAAAATCCCTCTCCCCCAGATCCTCTTCGATGGAGAGTGCCCCTTCCCGAAAACCGGAAAAATCAAGATTCAACTCGCGCCAGACCACCCGGGCCACATCATATTCGGCATCGAGCGGCACCAAGGTACCGCCCAGCTGGTCGGCCAGACGGCGGGCAAAAGCCACCGCCCCGGTTGGGAGGGTGAAATCGAGATCCCGGCTAAAACGGCCGCAGAGCCAATCCCGCACCGCCCCACCGGCGATAAAGAGCGGCGGTGGAGGGGAAGCGGTGGCCTGCAGGGTGGCGAGCAGGGCCTCCGTCAGATGGAGCGGATAGGAGCGCAGGACGGGGTGAGCGAGGGGGGCGACCATCGTCTTCCTTTACGCTCACCCATGGTAAAGAGCGGCCAGAGTGGTATCGAGGCGGCAGTGGACATCGTGGATGTGGATGCTTTCAAAACCCACGGTTTCAATCTCCACCCGGGTGGCGGGTGAAAGGCGCGATCCCAGCATCTCACCGGTAACCCGGGCGGTTTCCCGCACCGCGTCTTCGGCGAATTGGGGCCGATGGTGGGCGGCATACACCAGTTCCGCCTCGTCGGGACGCTTGAGCAGATCCTGGCTCAGGTGGAGAGCCCCATTAAGACAGGCCAGCAACTGTTCATGATCCGGCCATTGCTCCCCGGCGGGCACCGTCAGGGCCAACCGGGTTCGGGATCGCTGGGAGTGGGTAGGCAAGGGCAGGATCAGATCGCCCGCCGAATCCCGCCCCGGAGCAACCGCGCCGCCGGCCCCGGGAAAGAGCAGCCGATTGTAGGCCTGGGTACAGGGACAGGCGGTGATATGATAAACCCCCACCTCCAGACGCACGGCACAATCAGGGCCGGCCGCTCCGGCCACCCCCTCCACCGTTACCTTAAGATCGAGACCGTCCAGCGAACTCAACTCACTGACCCCGGTTTGGCTCAGTCGCGGCAGGCTCCCCGTCAGTTCGACCCGGCCCCGGGAAGCCTGCTGGCCGGCCATAATCAGCCCGGTCAGCTCCAGGGCATACTCCTGCAGTTGGGTAAATTCCCTTTGATGCAGGGCGCTGATCGCCTCTTCCAGGCGGGACATGTGAATCCCCCGCAGCTCGGCGGCCAGAGCCACCGAAAGCTTGAGGGAAAAGGGGAGAAAACCGGCGGGCAGCCTGACCCAGACGGTCTTGGCGCCGATCCCCACCCGGTCCAGCGCGATGGGGAATGAGGGGCGCTGCCGGGGAACATCGGGACAGTCAGCCAGCACCCGCCGATGACTTTCCGGGGAGAAAAAAGGGTTTGAAGACATTATGATCTCACAGGATAGAGAGCGCCTCCAGATCCTTAAGGTCGATATCACCTTTGGTCCGGGCCTTGGGATAAAGGGCGCTGAGTAATTTTTCATCTTCCAGCAACTCCTGGAAGCGGGCGTGGGCTTCGGCAAAATCGGCGGGGGCAGCCTGGCGGCTGGCCAGCATCTCCACCGCCACCGCGAATAGTTGCGGATCGCGGGAATAAACCGCGTAAAAGAGACGATCCCTCACCAGCCGGGGATTCTGTTCATAGGGGGGGACCTCCTTGCCCAGGGCCAAAACCATCTGCTCGGCACTGCACTCGGGCAACAGGGCAAAAAGTTTGGGAGTATCGTAGATGTCGGCCGCTTCCACCAGCCGCTCTACCGCCCAGGAGGGCAGTTCTCCCAGGGCGGCCCGGACCCGGGCGACCACCTCCGGCGCCTCGTTTTCCAGCAGCAGCCGCACATAGGGGGTGATCTCGTGGGAGGCCAACACCTGACGCTGCAGGGCCTGCAGCAGCCACTCCACCTGCATCTCCGGGCTGCGGGCCACAAAGGGCATATAACGTTCCAGCCATCTCGATCCCCGTTTTGCCGCCGGTTGCATCATCTAACCTCCTTGCCTTACCAAACCGTTACCCACTCTTTACCATCCTTGCCCCAATTATGCCAGAAAAGATCCAACATACGGAAATCACAGGGTAAAAAAATGATTTCCATTGACCGACCCCAAATGTCGCGCTATTCTGGCCAAGATATGGTTTGAGGGTTTCAATTGGAAAAAATGGGGGCGGCCATGGCTGATCCGGAGAAGCGTGCGATTAAACCGCGGCAGAAATCATCCCTGCCGATCATTTTGGTCCTGGTGGTTCTGGCCGCCCTCATGGGCCTGCTGCTGTGGAAGTTCGCCCTGGCTCCCCGGGAACCGGCGGTATCATTCCAGCCACCCGTCGCCACCCCGCCCGCAACCGCCCCGCCCACCGCCACCCTCCACCCGGAGGAGGGCCGACCCGACCTGGCCGCCCCGCCCTCCCAGGACCAGATTACCCTGGAGCCCGTCCCGCCGGTGGATGAATGCGCCCTGGTCAGCCAGCAGCTGACCGATTTTTTCCAGGAGCTGGACCAGCGCGATTATATCCAGGCCCGCCAGGAGGCCGACGGCACCCAGGTTATCCTGGGCCGCCTGATCGACCGTTTGCTGGCCAATCCCCCGGTGGTCAGCGGCGAAACCGACAGTCTCTTCGCCATCCTCAACAACACCGCCCATTTCTACCGGGTGCTGCAAAGAAAAGACCTGCTGCTGATCAAGGATATCCTGGACCACGAAGGGACCGAACTGGAAAAGATCATGGCCCTCTTCTACCGCTGGTCCCAGATCGCCCACGACTGCCCCCCCACCGGCCTCGGCATCCACCTGCCCCTGCCGGCCACCTACGAATACGCCGGTTTTTTCCTCAACACCCTGGGGGGACGCTCCTACCTGTTCCGCCGTGAATCACGGGTGCGGTCGCTGGTCAAATACTATTCGGCCCTGACCCTGGACCGGGCCAACGACGCCGGCCTGAACCGCCACGGCCTGGATATCCGGCCCACCATCAACGGCCTGCTGGCGGAGATGCTGCCCCAGCAGGCCCTGCGGATGCGTGATGAATATCTTGCCACCCTCAACGAGCTCCAGGACAAGTACCAACGACAATACGGACATTGACCGGCAAAGGCCAGGCTCCGCCGGACCCTTTCAGCTCCGGCGGCGGGATAAAACGGTTACTTGACCCCTTTGGCGTTAAGATGGGCCGAGTATTTTTTATCGGTCCCCAGGATATGCTTATCCAGCCAATCCCGAAGAAACTGGGAAACCTCGACGGTGAGATTGAGTTTGTTGGCCTTCAGATCACTTTGCAGGGCCAGCACCTTGGCGGTCATCTTGTCGTGCTTGACCTTGTGGGCGGCATAATCGGGGTAGCCATTGGCCTGCATCAGCCGTTCCTCGGTGGCAAAATGACCGGCACAATATGCAACCAGCTTGTTGAGGATTTTACCCAGAACATCCTTGGCCCGCTGCTGCATCATCGCCTCATGCAGCTCATTGATCATGGCCACCAGCTCCTTGTGCTGATCGTCAATCTCCTTGATGTTGACGCTGTACTCCTCCTTCCAGCTGAAAAGTGCCATCCTGATACCTCCTCTAGGAATATTGAGAGTTTACCCTGAACTTATCCACCCTGCCGATCGCTGCTCCTGCGCCCCGGCCGTGGTGACCCATATTATGTCAGCTACTCCCCTCATGCAAGAAGAATCATTCCTGAAAACAGGATAAATACCTGTACTCCAGCGAGCCGAGAACAAAAAAATCAATTTATCGTCGCCTGTCGCTGATAACTATACTATAATATGTTGTTTTCCCGCCAGCCGCTACCAGGCAACAGGGCGGAATCGTGGCCCCAGGGAGGCGACATTGGCAGAGAGCCTCAGTGAATACCAAACAATTATCCAGGAGATGCGAGCAGCCGTCCAGGCCGGGGATCTGGACCGCTTTCAGAGCGTTCTGCTCTCCTGGTTCAATCTCAAGGAGCTGATCCCCTCACCGGATCCACTCGCAGACCCCATCCTGGAGGTCTGCGCCCAACCCTTTGTCCCGGCCGCTTTCGCCGCCCTGCCGCCCCCAATCAAGCTCTACGCCTTGAACGCCATCTTTCGCCACGGGATCATCCGGCTTGCCGACCTGACCCCCCAGCTTGAGTTTCTGGACCAGCCCGCCGCCCTGGCCAATGTCCCCCCCCAACACCACCCTCCCTTCATCTACCTGCGAGTGGTGGGGCTGCTGCTCCAGGGGCGGACCCAAACGGCGGAAGCGATCTACCGGCACCAGCAGCGCAAGCTGGCCGGCTACGGCCTCCGGGGCTGGCTGCTGTTTCTGGCCGGGGATGGGACCGGGGCCATTCGGGCCTTCAAAAACGACCTCAAAACCCTGCGCCGCCGGGAAGCCACCCCCGCCGCCTATTTCACCGGCTTCGAAGGCCTACTGTTCCCCATCGTCCTGCTGGCCGACCATACCCACCGCCATCTGCCGCTGCTCAAAGAGATCCTGGCCGCCCTGGACCGACATCAGCCCCAAAACCCTTTGCTCCCAGCCTACCACGTCCTGGACGGGGTTATCGCCATGCTGGAAAACCGTCCCGAGGCCGCCCGCCGCGTCCTCTCCCTGCCTCCACCGTCGGATCATGCCGTGGCCCTGGTCTGGCACGGTCTGGCCCATCATTGGCTGAGCGGCGGCATCCCCCTCCGCCTGGCCGAACCCCTGCGCGACCTGGGTAAACAGGCCCGTCAGCACTCCCACCACTGGCTGGCAACCACCATCGAAGATCTGCAGCCCGATCCCTTGGCGGCCGGGCCCAAAAGCGGTGAGACTCGAAACTCACTGGCCACCGCAATTCAAAGCCGGGAGCCCTGGCAACACGCCCTGCTGGCCATGGACCAGGAGTTCCCTCCCCCCGAGCCCTCTGCCGACCAACCGGAGCGGCGGCTGGCCTGGCACCTGGACTACCGGGAGGTGGAACTGACCTGCCGCTTGAAGCCGGTGATTCAGCACCGTCGACCGGGAGGCCAATGGAGCAGAGGGCGCCCTTTGGCGCTAAAACGGCTGCTGGCCGGCGGCGAGCTCAAGGATGGTCGCCGCTCGGTCCTGGTTGACCGCCGCGATCGGGGGCTGCGGGCCGCCATCACCCGGGAAGCCGGCCCGGGCGGGGAGAGCTTTCAGCTGAGCCCGGACCTGATCCTGCTGGTCGGCCACCCCCACCTTTTCCTGGCCGGCCAGCCTGAAACCAGGGTTAAACTGGAGGCGAGCCAGCCGGTTTTGTTGATCGAAAAGGGCGAACACCATACCCTGCGGGCCAGGCTCTTCCCCTTTCCCGACCCCCAGCGCCAGCTCCTGGTTCGCCAGGGTCCGGCCGACTTCCAGGTCATTGCCTGCAACCGGGGGCTACAAGCCCTGGCCGCCCGGCTGGGGCCAAACGGGCTGCACCTGCCGGCCGAAGCCGGCGTCAAGGACCTGTTCAATCAGTTGGGGGAGTTGCCTCAAGAGTTGACTGTTTTTTCCCAGCTGGACCAGCTCCCCCTGGCCGCGGCTCCAGCCTCTCCCGATGAGCAGGTGGTGGCCCAACTGATGCCCACCGGGAGTGGCTTACGGCTCCGCTTGCGGGTGCGCCCCCTGGGTCCCGACGGGCCCTGCCTGCCGCCCGGCCATGGCCCCGCGGCGATCTGGGCCACCAGCAACGGGGTGCGCCGCCGGGTAACCCGCGATCTGGCGGCGGAAAAAGCCGCCGCCGACCAACTGGCTGCCTTGGGGGGGCTCTCCCCGCAAAATCAAGAGTCCGGCCAAAGCAGGGAAGAGCCCGCCAGTTGGCTGTTGACCGCCCCCCGGCACTGCCTGGATTTCCTGGCCCGGATTCGGGAACGCTCCCCGGCCACCCCCCTGGAGTGGCCGGAGGGCGAAGGTTTTTCCCTCAGCCCAACCGCCGGGATTAACCGACTTCATCTTCGAATCGGCAAAAAAAACAACTGGTTCGAGCTGGAAGGCAGCCTGCGCCTGGACAATGGGTTGATCCTGGAGCTGGGCCGCTTGCTGCGGGCCGCCAGCGCCAGCCCCGGTCGCTTTATCCCTTTGGGAAACGGCCGTTTTCTTAGCTTAAGCGCCGAACTCCGGCGCAAGCTGGATGAGATCGAAGCCTACGCCGAGATTCGTCGAGGCGAGGTGCGGCTCCACCCCCTGGCGGCGCGGCTGCTGCTGGGCGCCGACAACCCCCCCGGCAACGGCCCGGCCCCGCAACTGGAAACCGATCACTCCTGGCGGGATTTTCTGGCCGAACTGAACCGAACCGATCTCCAGCCCCCGCCCCCTCCCGGCACCCTCAACACCGAATTGCGCCCCTACCAGCTTGAGGGTTATCATTGGCTGTTGCGCCTGGCCGAACTGGGTTTCGGGGCCTGTCTGGCCGACGACATGGGCCTGGGCAAAACCATTCAGGCCCTGGCCCTGCTGCTGCACCGGGCTCCCCAGGGCCCAAGCCTGGTGATCGCCCCCACCTCGGTCTGCCGCAACTGGCAGGAGGAGGCGGCCCGCTTCGCCCCCACCCTCAGGGTCATCAGCTACGATGGCCCGGACCGCCATCGGCTGCCCCGCGACTTCCAACCCTTTGATCTGGTGATCTGCAGCTACGGCCTGTTGCAGCGGGACGCCGAAGTGATCACCGGCCCCCACTGGGGCACCATTGTCCTGGACGAAGCCCAGGCGATTAAGAATTTTCTGGCCAAACGCTCACGGGCGGCCATGAAGCTAAATGGCGATTTCAAGCTGATCACCACCGGCACCCCCCTGGAAAATCATCTGGCCGAACTGTGGACCCTCTTCCGTTTTATCAACCCCGGCCTGCTGGGTTCCCTGGACCACTTCAACCGGCGCTTCATCGTCCCCATCGAACAGCACAACGATGCCGTCGTCCGCAAACGGCTGAAAAAGCTGCTGATCCCCTTTGTCCTGCGCCGGCTCAAGGGTGAGGTTTTAAAGGAACTGCCGCCCCGTACCGACGTTACCCTGCGGGTGGAGATGCACCGGGAGGAGCGCGCCCTGTACGAGGCCCTGCGCCGGCGGGCCCTGGTCAACCTGGAAGCCGGCCATGAGCGCCGCGACTCCCCCCTGCGGATTCTGGCCGAGATCATGAAACTGCGCCGGGCCTGCTGCCATCCCCGGCTGGTACTGCCGGAGAGCCGGTTGCCCTGCGCCAAGCTGGATCTTTTTGCCAAGGTGGTGACGGAATTGCTGGAAAACCGGCATAAAATTTTGGTATTCAGTCAGTTTGTCGACCATCTGGCCATCGTCCGCGAACTGCTGGATAGCCGGGAGATCTCCTACCAGTACCTGGACGGGGCCACCCCGCCGGCCACCAGACAACGGCGAGTGCGGGCCTTTCAGCAGGGCCAGGGCGACCTGTTTCTGATCAGCCTGCGGGCCGGCGGCCTGGGCCTCAATCTCACCGCCGCCGATTATGTGATCCACCTGGACCCCTGGTGGAACCCGGCGGTGGAGGAGCAGGCTTCGGATCGGGCCCATCGCATCGGCCAAAAAAAACCGGTAACCGTCTACCGGCTGATTACGGCCGGCACCATCGAGGAGAAAATCCTGGCCCTGCACCGGCAGAAACGACGACTCTCCACCGAGCTGCTGGACGGCAACCGGCCGGGACCACCCCAAAGCAGCGCCGAACTGCTGGCCCTGCTGCAAGACCGCTGACGCGGGAGGAGCAATGTGAAAATAAGTCTAACCTGGAAACTGGTCATCGGCTGCAGCCTGACTTTGCTGGTCACCATGGGGGCCGCCTTCCACCTTATCAATCTCCGGCAGGAGCAGTTGATCATCCGCCAGGCGGAAAACGAGGCCCGCACCATCTTTCGCCAGATCGTCATCACCCGCAAGTGGGTGGCCGACCATGGTGGAGTTCTGGTGGAGAGACGCTCCCAACCCGGCGCCCAACCAACTCCTTTTATCAGCGATGCCGAGATCATCGATCAGCACGGCCGCCTTTTCACCCGTGAAACTCCGGCCATGGTCACCAAGGCCTTGGCCGATTACGCCAAGGAGGAGGAGGCCTACTGGTTTCATATCACCAGCCTCAACCCCCTCAACCCGGCCAACCGGCCCGATGAGCTGGAGATCAGAGCCCTGGCCGCCTTCGAGCAGGAGAGTCTGACCGAGTTCATCGCCATGGAAACCATTGGCCGCGATGTCTATCTGCGCTATATATCGCCTCTCTACACCGAAACCGTCTGTATCAGCTGCCACCAGGACTACCAGGTCGACGATCTGCGGGGGGCGATCAGTGTCTCCCTGCCCTTGAGCAAAACCTTCGCCGAGGCGGCCCAGAACCGGCAGATCCTCTTTGTCTCCATGTCGCTGGTGGTGCTGATTCTGGGGGCGACCCTGTTGCTGATGATCCGTTTTCTGGTCCTGACCCCCATGCGGACCCTGGCGGACTCCATGCAACGTTTTTCCAGCAGCGGCCACCGGGAAGACGCCACGGTGCTGGCCACCGGCGACGAATTCGAGGACCTTTCCCGCTCCTTTGCCCAGATGGCGACCAAACTAAGCCAATATCATTACGAACTGGAGGAGAAGATCCAGGCCGCCACCCGGGACCTGGCCCTGAGCAACCGGCAACTGGCGGAAACCAATCGCCTGCTGGTGGCCGCCGGTGAACGCAAATCCGACTTCATCGCCCGGGCCTCCCACGAACTGCGGACCCCTCTGACCTCGATCAAGGGGGGGATGGAGTATGTCACCGCCCGGCTGACCGCCATGCCGTCGCAGCCCAAGGGGGAAGAGCTTTGCGAAGAGGTGCTGGATTTTATTAACCTAATCCGTAAGAATACCGACCGGCTGATCCGCATGGTCAACACCATGCTGGATATCGAGCGGATCGAAATGGGCACCGTCTCCTCGCTGAACTGGACCGAATGCGATCTGGCCCAGGTGATCCGGGAGAGCATCGCGGAGTTTGCCCCCACCACCGCCGCCTGCGGGATCGTGATCGGGGAGACCGCCCCGGCCAATCTGCCGGTGACGGCCGACGAAGACCGGCTGCGCCAGGTGTTGACCAACCTGCTGGCAAATGCGGTCAAATTCGCCCCGGAAAATTCGGAAATCACCATCAACCTGGAGCAAGAGCCCAACCGGCTGACCGTGGAGATCTGCGACCAGGGTCCGGGGGTGCGCCCCGGCGAAGAGGAGAAGATCTTTGAAAAATTCTATAAACTGGGAGACAAGGAGGGTAGCGGCCTGGGACTGGCGATCTGCCGCAGTATCATTGAAGCCCACGGCGGAGAGATCGGGTTGCGCACAAACCCCATCGGCCATGGCGCCTGCTTCTACTTCAAACTGCCACGAAACTAAAAGGGAATAAACTAAAAGGGAATAAGAGGGGAGACAAACCCATGGAAGAACGGAGCTTACCGGCCACGCTACTGGCCATTGACGACGACCCGGACATTCTCAAAGTGCTTAAAGCAAACCTGGAGCTGCACGGCTTCAAGCTGCAAACCGCCGCCTCCCTGGCCGAAGCCCGCAAGTTGCTGGAGGCGGGACGCCCCGACCTGGTGATCCTGGATCTGATGCTGCCCGATGGCGATGGCCTGGAGTTCTGCTGCTCCCTGAAATCGCTCCACCCCCAACTGCCGGTGATCATGCTCACCGCCCGGGACAAGATCTCCGATAAAGTGGTGGGCTTGGAGTTGGGGGCCGACGACTATATGGTCAAACCCTTTGAAACCAGCGAACTGCTGGCCCGGATCAAGGCCCGGCTGCGCTCGGCAGTGGTTCCCGCCGAGCGCAAACAACTCCTGAAGGCCGGCGCTCTGGAGATCGACCAGCGCAATCAGACGGTAACCGTGGCCGGGGCAGAGGTTTATCTCACCGCCAAGGAGTTCCAACTGCTCTCCTGCCTGGTGGAAAACCGCAACAACCTGGTGACCCGGGATGAGATCCGCAAACGGCTGTGGAGCGATTCCAAAATCTACTCCTGGAGCCGGGTGATCGACGTCCATATCCAGCACCTGCGCCAGAAGCTGGAGCAGACCCCCAGCAAGCCCCGTCATATCATCACGGTCCCGGGCCGAGGTTACCGTTTCGAAGAGTGAAAGCGGTCGAACGACCGGAAGAGAACAGGTCAGGGGCTGACCTGGGGGATGTTGGGCCAGACCACTTTTTTCCACCAGCCATCTTGCCGCCGCCACTGCCCCAGAGCGCTCCGGGCCCCATCGATCACCGAGTTCAGCGGTTCCGGGGCCAGGCGCACGGCCAGCCCGGTCCGCCGGGCAATCATGGCGTCCATTCCCCTGATGCAGGCCCCTCCCCCGCTGAGACAGATCCCCGAGCGGGCGATCTCGGCGGTCAACTCCGGAGATAAGCGCCGCAACCCCACCTCGATCATTAGCAGAATCCGGCCCAGTACCGGCTCCATGGCGCCAATCAACTCCCGCTGGGAGATCTCCACGCTCACCTCGCGGCTGTTCACAATCCCCATCCCCATAACTTTGATTTTTTCCTCCCCAGGGGGCTCATCGGCGATGGCCCGACCGGCCACCGCCTGGGTGAGCCGCTGCACCTCGTGGGGGTAAAGAGAGACCCTGTGGCCGATGATGGCGACATTGCGCACGGCCCGCTGCAGGTCGGCGCAGGCGGTACGGACCGCCGTGGCGAACACCACCCGCCGCTCCCGGATAACCGCCATGTCGGTAACCCCTTCGCCGATATCGAGCAACAAGCTGGCCTCATTGCCATCAACATTGATCCCCGCCCCCAACGCCGCCGCCCAGACCTCGGGAATAATGACCACCCTTTTGGCCCCGGCCCGGCTGATCGCCTCGACCAGAAAGCGGCGCTCATTGTCGGAGCTGTCGGTCGGCGCGCAGGAGAGTACCAGGGGGGCCCGCCAGGAAGCGGCGGCCTTTTTGAGCAGGGGACGAATCAGATTGGCGGCATTGCGAACATCGATGATCACCCCGCCCCGCAGGGGGGAAGAGACCAGCTTGTTGTTGATGTAGGAGATATACTCATCCTCACCCTGCTCGGGCCGGCACTGCTGGACATGGCGGATCAGGGAAGGGCCTTCGACCAGGCGGTCGCCATCGGCGGAGGCCACCCGGGTATTGGCGGTACCTAGGTCGATGGCCACCGCTGGCCTGGCTAATATCTGGTTCAGCAAGGCTGGCATATCTTCGCGAATATCATCAGGGGGCGCTGTCAGAAAGCGGCGACCGGCCCCCAAGTGTCGCCACCGCCCGCTTAACGGACAACAAAATGGACCTGACCGGTCAGCAGATAATCTCCACTTTCCAGATCATAATCGAAATTTTGGCCCCGTACCGCCAGCTCTTCGGCAAAGATCTCCACCCCGGCCTGACTGCTCACCCGCCGCTGGTGCTCCTGGTAACTAAGGGCCGGGGTGGTCAGCCGCAGGCCCTCGGCCTCGCTTAACCGCACATCCTCTTCCAGGTAAAGCATTGCGCCGGGGGGATCATAGTAGCCCCGGCCGGCGGTAAAGGTCAGATCCTCCCCCCTCTCCCGGAACAGCACGCCAGCGATGGCCGCCAGCAACAGTTTATCGCTTTGGGGGTCGGTACGCAGGCTGGGGGTGTCGATCCGCAGCCGGCGGACCCCGGCTTCATCCTGGTAAAAACTAACCCCCTCCAGCACAAAACGTTGCGGCGGCTCCTCGGTCCGGCGGGATCCACCGCCCTCATCCCAGGGCGGCGGGGCCAGAAACGCCCGCACCCCGCCGCCATACAGGGGCCAGCCCAGCAGCAGCAGCAGGGGGATCAGCCAGAGCAGATTACGGGCTCCAGCCATCATCGGCTTGCCCCCTCGCCGCCTCCGCCAAGGGAGGGATGTTCGGGACAGTAGCGGGCCAGCAGCTGCTCATGCCCCCCCCGGGCCTCGATGAGCAGTTCGCACAACTCCCGCACCGCCCCCCTGCCCCCCGGCTGGCGAGTAACATAGTGGGCCACCGCCTTCACCTCAGCCACCGCGTCCGCCACCGTGGCCGCCAAACCAACCCGGACCAGCAGGGGCAGATCAAGCCAGTCATCACCCATGTAGGCGACCTGGGCCGGCTGCAGATTCTGCTCCCGCAAGATCCGCTCATAGGCCACCAGCTTGTCACGGGCCCCCTGCACCACATGGGTCAGGCCCAGATCGGCGGCCCGCCGCCGCACCGCCTCCGAACTGCGGGCGGTGATCACCCCCACCTCCACCCCGGCCTCCTGCAATAAGCGAATACCCAGGCCGTCCCGGGTGGAAAAGGCCTTAAATTCAGTCCCGCTGTCGGTATAAAGAATGGAGGCATCGGTCATCACTCCATCCACATCCAGCAGCAGCAAACTGATCTCCCGGGCCCGGGGCAGGCAGTTCTTCCAGGCGTAACCGCGCTCTTCCCGGGCTTGGCCACGCAGGGCCGACCGCTGCCGCAACCCGGCGGTGATCTCGCAATCGGAAGGATAGCCGGCCTCGGAGCTCATCCGGCCGCCCCTTGCTCGACGAAGGGGGCAACCGCCTGCCTGACCGCCAGGAGCTGGCGCAGAACTCCTTCCAGTTCGGCCAGGGGCAGGGAGTTGGGACCGTCGCAACGGGCATGATCGGGATCGGGATGGACCTCCATAAAGAGACCATCAACCCCGACAGCCACCGCCGCCCGGGCCAGGGTGGCAACAAACTGGCGCTGGCCGCCGGAGCTGCCGCCGGCCCCGCCGGGCAATTGGACGCTGTGGGTGGCGTCGAAGATCACCGGGCAGCCCAACTCCCGCATCAGGGGCAGGGAGCGCATATCCACCACCAGGTTGTTGTAGCCGAAGGTACTGCCCCGTTCGGTAAGCAGCAGGCCGCCCTTGCCGGCGGCCCGAACTTTGGCCACCGCGTGGGCCATATCCCAGGGCGCGGCGAACTGCCCCTTCTTTAAGTTGACCGGTTTACCGGTGGCCGCCGCCGCCACCAGCAGATCGGTCTGGCGGCAGAGAAAGGCGGGGATCTGCAGCAGGTCCAGGACCCGGGCGGCCGGCTCCACCTGGGCAACCTCATGGATATCGGAGATCAAGGGCAGGTCGAACTCCCGGCCGATGGCACTAAGCATCTCAAGCCCCTCTGCCAGCCCCGGCCCCCGGAAGGAGGCCAGTGAGGTGCGATTGGCCTTGTCGAAGGAGGCTTTGAAGATCAAGGAGATCCCCAAACGGCTGGTGACATCCTTGAGGGTGGCGGCGATCTCCCGCATCACCGCCTGATCCTCAATCACGCAAGGTCCGGCAATCAGGCACAGGGGCTGGCCCGGGCCGACACGAAAACGCTCACCCACGGCGACACTTTGCATGGCCCTACCCCTGGTGGTCCAGCGCCGCCTTGATAAAGGCGGCGAACAGTGGGTGGGGCCGCATGGGCCGGGACTTGAACTCGGGATGAAACTGGCAACCCAGGAACCAGGGATGATCGGCCAGCTCAACAATTTCCACCAGCTTGTCATCCGGCGAGGTGCCGCTGATTACCAGACCGGCCTCAACCAGCCTCTCTCGATACTCATTGTTGAATTCATAACGGTGACGATGGCGCTCATCAACCTGTTCAACCCCATAAGCCGCCCGGGCGAAGGTCTTTTCCCGCAGGGTGCAGGGGTAGCTACCCAGGCGCAGGGTACCGCCCAGCTCACCGCTCTCCTCCCGGATCTGAACCCGGCTGGTCCGATAGTCGTACCACTCCTTAATGAAGTAGATCACCGGATGGGGTGAGCCGGGATTGAATTCGGTGCTGTCGGCATCGGCCAACCCGGCAATGTTCCGGGCGAACTCAACCGTCGCCAGCTGCATGCCCAGGCAGATTCCGAAAAAAGGCACCTTCTGTTCCCGGGCATGGGTGATGGCCATGATCTTGCCCGCCACCCCCCGGCCACCGAAGCCCCCGGGCACCAGAATCCCGTGGCAATGGGCCAGCAGTTGGCTCGGCCCCTGGGCCTCGATATCCTCGGCGCTGACGTAGTGCAGCACCACCCGGGCATCATTGGCCACTCCGCCGTGGACCAGCGCCTCATGCAGGCTCTTGTAGGACTCCTTCAGCTCGACATACTTCCCGATGATCGCGATGGGTACCTCACGAATCGGATTCTTGATCTTGGCCACCAGCTCCTGCCAGGGCTCCAGCCGGGGGGCCCCGGTCCAGATATTGAGCAGTTTGAGGATCTTGTCATCCAGACCCTCGGCATGGAAACAGAGGGGGACCTCGTAAATATCATCCACATCGCGGGCGGTGATCACCGCGTCCCGTTCCACGTTGCAAAAGAGACCGATCTTATCCTTCAATTCATCGCTCAAGGTGGTCTCGGTACGGCAGAGCAGAATATCGGGCTGGATGCCGATGGCCCGCAACTCCTTGACGCTGTGTTGGGTGGGCTTGGTCTTGACCTCGCCGGCGGTCTTGATGTAGGGGACCAGGGTGACATGGATATAGATGGTGTTTTCCCGACCCAGATCGGTGCGCAGCTGGCGAATGGCCTCGAGAAAAGGGAGGGACTCGATATCGCCGATGGTGCCGCCGATCTCAACAATGGCCACATCGACCTCATCCTCCAGTTGGCGGACCGCCTTCTTGATTTCGTCGGTGATATGGGGAATAACCTGGACGGTACCGCCAAGATACTCTCCCCGCCGCTCCTTGCTGATCACCGTATGGTAGATCCGGCCCGAGGTATAGTTGTTCCGCTGGCCCAGGCTGACCGAAGTGTAACGCTCGTAGTGGCCCAGATCAAGATCGGTTTCCGCCCCGTCGTCGGTGACATAAACCTCGCCGTGCTGAAAAGGGTTCATGGTGCCGGGGTCGACATTGATGTAGGGGTCCAGCTTTTGGAAGGTGATCTTCAACCCCCGGCTTTCCAGCAGGGCACCGATGGCGGCGGCGGCCAGCCCCTTGCCCAGCGAGGAAAGCACCCCGCCGGTGATAAAAATAAACTTGGTGCGCGATCTCTGTTGTTTGGCAGGTTTCATGCGTCTTTCAGGTGGGGTATGGGGTTAATAACTGGTTTCGCGGCCAGCGGCTTACAGGCCGGGCGAAAAAACCGTGAACATCCAAGGGCCGACTATAGCACCAAGTCGGGGGAAGGCAAAGTAAAAAGCCGGGACTTTTTCCCCCAAGCTGGCTAAAGTAGGCGCGAAGCGGAAAACCAAGGACCGCCAACCGCATGATCCGGCCCCGGAATTGTGGCCCAACACCCCAGAGAGAAGCATGAAATTCGACCCCACCCGCCGGGCGGCCATCGCCCTGGTCATGGCCCTGGCTCTGCTGCCCGCCGCCTGCGCCAAGCATCCCACCCTCCTGGCGACCCCCACCGGTAAAACCCGGACGGAAACCCCGCCTCCGGAGACCGGCAAGCGCCCCCCGGAGGCAACCCGCATTCCGGCCACCCAGCGGCCGTACCAGATCAAGGGTAAAACCTATTATCCCATCCCCTCGGCCCACGGGTTCACCGAGACCGGTCTCGCCTCCTGGTACGGGGCCAAATTTCACGGTCGCCCCACCTCCAATGGGGAAGTGTACGACATGTACGCCGTCAGCGCCGCCCACAAAACCCTGCCGATGAACACCCACCTGCTGGTGAAAAATCTGGAAAACGGCCGGGAGATCACCGTGCGCATCAATGACCGGGGCCCCTTTGTCCGGGGTCGGATCATCGACCTCTCCTACCGGGCCGCCCGGGAGCTGGGCATGGCCGAACAGGGTCTGGCCCGGGTCCAGATCACCGCTTTGGGCCAGGCGGTGCGTTACGTGGAGGATGGGCGCAGCGGGGAGCGGTTCGCCGCCACCCCGGACTTCGAACACGGCGAATTCTATGTCCAGGTGGGAGCCTTTACCCAACAGGAGAACGCCAGCCGCCTCAAGCAACAGCTCGATGCTTGGGGCAGGAGCGCCGTGGTCAGGGAATATGACCACGGCGGCCAGCTCTTCTATCGGGTCCAGGTCAGCGCCGGCGACACCATGAGCGGCGCTCTTCGCCTGGAGCGGGTGATGATGGAGGCCGGCTTTGCCGATGCCTTCGTGGTTGCCCGTTAGCTCCCACCGCCTTGCCAAAGGGAGCAGAGATGCTTATAATCTGCCCCGGACCGGGATTTAGCCATCCACTATGGAATTTGTCAGCATAAAGGGGAACTTCAGCAACCATGGACTACTATGAGACACTTGGACTGGGCAAAGGCGCCGGACCGGAGGAGATCAAAAAAGCCTACCGCAAACTGGCCCTGAAATACCATCCCGACCGCAACCAGGGCAACAAGGAGGCGGAGGAGAGGTTCAAGCAGATCAGTGAGGCCTACGCGGTCCTCTCCGATCCGGAAAAGCGCAAGCAGTATGACACCTTCGGGGCCTCCGGCTTCCAGCAGCGCTACTCCCAGGAGGATATTTTCCGCAACACCAATATCAACGATATTCTGCGGGAGTTCGGCATCAATCTGGGCGGTGGCCGGACCACCTTCCGCACCGGCCCCGGCGGGGGCGGTTTTTTCGACGATCTGTTCGGAGTGGGAGGCGGGATGGGCGGCCAGCAGGCCGATTTTCGCCAGTTCCGCCAGGGCCCGCAACAGCCGCGAATGGTCAGAGGCAACGATCTTAGCCTGGAATTGCCGATAACTCTGGAGGAGGTTCTGCGGGGTGGCGAAAAGACCATTTCGCTGGGCCGGGGCGGCCAGGCCGACAAGGTAGCGGTCAAAATCCCCCCGGGGATCGAAAGCGGGAAAAAACTGCGGCTGGCCGGCAAGGGCGCCCCTTCCCCCATGGCCGGGCCCCCCGGGGATCTGCTGTTATTGATCAGCGTGCAACCCCATCCCCTCTTCAGCCGCGAAGGCAGCAACCTGGTAACCGAGAAGGAGATTCCCCTCAGCAGCGCCCTGCTGGGTACCGAAGTGCCGGTGCCCACCCTGGAGGGCCGGCAACTGAAGGTCAAGGTCCCGCCTGGGATCCAACCGGGCGGCCGTTTGCGCCTCAAAGGTCATGGCCTGCCCGCCGGAACCCGCGGCTCCAAAGGCGATTTGCTGGTGAAAGTAAACCTGCAGCTCCCCAAAAAGCTGACCAAGGAGCAGAAAAAGCTGGTGGAGGAGCTGGCGGAACTGGGACTGTAAGGGTGGGGCCGGCTCAAGCCCCGGACCCGAAAGCCCCCCGCCCTTGGACGTCAACCTGGTTGCGCCCCCGCTCCTTGGCCGTGTAGAGGGCCTTATCGGCCACGCAGACCAGGTCCATGGGGTCCAGTTCCCGACGCGGCACCACCGAAGCCACCCCGAAACTCATGGTCAGGTGGGGCCCGATGGTCGAACCTTCGTGGACAATGGCCAGTTTTTCCACGGCCAGGCGGATCTCTTCGGCCTGGCATACTCCCCCCTCCAGGTCGGTGTTGGGCAGCAGCAGCACGAACTCCTCTCCCCCGTAACGGGCGGCCAGATCGGCGGGGCGCATCAGGGGGCTGCGCGCCACAGCGGCGACCTTGACCAGGCACTCATCCCCCGCCACGTGGCCGTAGATATCGTTAAATTGTTTAAAGAAATCGATATCGGCCATCACCAGGGTCAGGGGCTGACCGCAGCGCATGGCCCGCCGCCACTCGGTCTGCAGGGCCTCCTGGAAGCAGCGGCGGTTGGCCAGGCCGGTCAGGGCATCGGTCAGGGACAACTCATTCAGCTGGCGATTGGCTGCCTCCAGTTGCTTCTTCAGGGCCAGCAGTTCCTTAACCTTATGGTCCAGCTCGGCACTTTTTCTGGCCAGCAACCGGCGCTGGCGATCAAGCTCCAGGAAGATCTCCACCTTGCTGCGCAGGATATGGGGATTGACCGGCTTGAACAGATAGTCCACCGCTCCGGCCTCGTAACCCCGGGCGATCTGGCCATCATCCTTGCCGATGGCGGTGACGAAGATGATGGGCAGATGGCGGGTCTGCTTACGCCCCCGCAGCAGGGTGGCAGTTTCAAAGCCATCCATGTCGGGCATCTGGACGTCGAGCAACACCAGGGAGAACTCATGCTCCAGCATCAGCGAGAGGGCCTGCTGCCCCGAGGTGGCGGTGAGCAGTTGCGCCCCCACCCCCTCCAGCAAGCTCTCCATCACCAGGAGATTGGCCGGGGTATCGTCGACGATCAGGATTTTCGGGGTATCCGGCATTGAGTTGTCCCCTCTGCTCACCTTAAAGATTGGACCAGCCCCGCTGACTATCACGGGCAGCGGTATAAAGTTTGACCAGTAGTGGGCCAATGGCCGGCAACGGCAGGACAAAATCCACCGCGACCGTTTTGATGGCCGCCTCCGGCATGGCGACGGCTTCGGCGGTGGCCGGGTCCTGGACCACCACCAGCCCCCCTCGGCGCTTGACTGCCGCCAGCCCCCGGCTGCCGTCATCGTTGGCCCCGGTCAGGACAATGGCCACCAGGGCCGCGCCATATACATCCGCCGCGCTTTCAAAAAGGAGGTCGATAGAGGGTCTGGCGAATTTGACTCGCCCTTCCAGAGATAACGCGAAACTACCATCATCTTCCAGCAGCAGGTGATAATTGGCCGGGGCCAGATAGACCGTGCCGGGAACAGCCGGCTCCTTATCTTCGGCATCCTTGACCCGCAGGGGGCAATGCTGGTCCAGGTAGTGGGCCAAAAAGCCGTCATCCTCGGGACCCCGGTGCTGGACCACCACCAGCGGCACCGGGAAAGCGGCCGGCAGCTCGGCCAGAATGGTTCGCAGAGCCGCCAGGCCCCCGGCGGAAACCCCCATCACCACCGCCCGGTAAAAGCGGGGCGGCCGACCGGCAAGCATCAAGCTCCCCTGATCTTTCATTAACTGGACCACCGACCTCATTGCAAGCGTTTCTTGAAAATCTTTTCCGCCGGGTACAACTCCTTGAAACGATCCGCTATCTTCAGCAGTTTCAAAGACTCCTTGGAGCCGAGCCAGAGCAGGCCGCCGGGGCAGAGACTGTCCAGAAAGGTGCGGAAAATCCGCTCCTGCAGCTCCCGGTTGAAATAGATCACCACGTTGCGGCAAACCACCAGCTGTACCTCGCTGAAAACGCTGTCGGTCACCAGATTATGGTCGGCGAAAACCACCCGTTTACGCAACCAGCTTTTGAGCAGGATGTTTTCATGATCGGTCTGGTAGTAATCACTCAACGATCCCCGGCCGCCGCTCTTCTGGTAATTGGCCGAATAGAGGCGGGCCTGCTCCAGGGGATAGATCCCCGCCGCAGCTTTTTTCAGCGCCACCTGGTTGAAATCGGTGGCATAAAGCCGGCACCGTTCCAGCAGCCCCTCCTCGTGGAGCAGGATGGCCATGGAGTAGACCTCCTCCCCGGTGGCGCAGCCGGCATGCCAGATTTTGACAAAGGGGTAGGTTTTGAGCAGGGGCACCACATCCTCACGAATCCGCCGGTAGGATGTGGGATCACGAAACATTTCGGTGACGTTGATGGAAAGATCCCGCAGCAGCAGTTCAAAAAAGCCCCGGTCACTGAGGACCCGGTGCAGCATGGCCCCCAGGTCCGCCAGGCCGGCCAGCTCCAGGCGATGGCGCAGGCGCCGGCGGAGATGGGCCAACGAGTAGTCGCGAAAGTCGTAGCCATAATGGCGAAAGATCCCCTCCAGCAGCAGGGAGATCTCCAGATCTTCTATCTCCTGGGCCTGATCCTTCATCGATAGAGCCATACCCGCAGCAGGGAGAGCAGCCGCTCGGTGTCCACCGGCTTGGCCAGATAGTCGTTGGCCCCGGCCGCCAGGCATTTGTCCTTGTCACCCCGCATCGCCTTGGCGGTGAGGGCGATGATCGGCAGCTCACCCCGGGCGGGATCGAGGCGGATCCGCCGCATCGCTTCATAGCCGTCCATCTCGGGCATCATGATATCCATCAGCACCAGGTCGATCTCCGGGTGCTCCGCCAGCTTGGCCAGGGCCTCAACCCCGTTGCGGGCCACCACGATCTCCAGCCCGTTCTCCTCCAGCACACTGGAAAGGGCGAAGATATTACGCATGTCGTCATCGACCAGCAGTACGGTCCGGCCCTTGAATGCCGCCCCCCGACAGTGCAGAGAGTTGAGGATCTCCTGCTGCTGGCTGGGCAGGCTCTTCTCCACCCGATGGAGGAAAAGGGTGGTTTCATCCAGCAGCCGTTCCGGCGAGCGCACCCCTTTGATGATGATCGAGTCGGCATACTGTTGCAGACGCTCCTCCTCGTCGGGGTCGATCTCCCGCCCGGTGTAGATCACGATGGGAATCCGGGAGATCCGCTCATTCTCCTTGACCATGGTCAGCAACTCAAAACCGCTCATGTCGCCCAGCCCCAGGTCGAGGATAACGCAATCGAAATGCTCGTTCTGCAGCAATCGGTAAGCCTCCTCGCCGTTGGCCGCCTCCACCACCTCCACATCACCCCCGGCACCGATCAGGGCCAGAATGGCCTGACGCTGGACCGGATCATCCTCCACCACCAGCAATCTCTTGACCGAGCTCTCCAGGAGTTTTTCGATGCGGCCAAAAACCTGCTCCAGCTTCTCCACGCTCACCGGTTTGGTGAGAAAGCCGATGGCCCCAAGCTGCATCACGTCGTGGCTCTGATCGCTGGCGGAGATAAAATGGACGGGGATGTGCCGGGTTTCAGGGTTTTTCTTAAGCCGGTCCATCACCTCCCGGCCACTGATGCCGGGCAGTCCCATGTCGAGAATGATCCCGCTGGGACGGTAGTAATCGGCCAGATGGAGACCGGTCTCCCCATCCTCGGCCACCAGCCCCTTGTAGCCCCGCTCCCGGGCAAGATCGAGCAGCAGCGAGGCGAAGGCCTCGTCATCTTCGATGATCAGCAGACTCTTGTCGCCTCGGGCCACCGAACGGCGGTCATCGGGGACCAAGGGAGTGGCGGCCGGAGCCGGCGGCTCCTCCCCGCCGGCTCCGGCCGCCGCCACCACTTCGACCGGCCGTTGGCGCGGGGTCGGCCCCTGCCGCGGGGCCGGTTCCCGCCGCGACTCCAGGGTTTCCGGCAACCAAAGGGTAAAGGCGCTGCCCTTGCCCTCCTGACTGGTCACGGTCAGGGCCCCTCCCAACAGCTGGGCCAACTGCCGGGAGATCGAAAGCCCCAGGCCGGTACCGCCAAACTTGCGGCTGGTGGCGCCGTCGGCCTGCTTGAAGGCTTCGAAAACCACCTCCAGTTTATCGGCGGCAATCCCGATGCCGCTGTCGCTCACCCGGAAAAAGAGCGCCCGCTCGGCGGGCAACTCCAAACCCGACGGCAGCTCCTCCGGGCGGGGACGGCCGACCTGGAGCCTGACCTCCCCCGCTTCGGTAAATTTGAGGGCGTTGGAGAGCAGATTTTTCAAGATCTGCCGCAGCCGGGACTCATCGGTGAAGATGGCCTCGGGAAGCTCCCCCGCCAGTTCACTGACCAAACGCAACCGTTTCTGCTCGGCCAGGGGTTGGAGGATCCCCAGCAGCGAGTTGAGCATGCTCTTCAGGTTTACATCCTCGGGACTGATCTCCATCCGCCCGGCTTCGATCTTGGAAAGATCAAGGACCTCGTTGATCAGGTGGAGCAGATCGGAGCCGGAGTTATGGATGGTGGCGGCAAACTCAACCTGTTTGGGCAGCAGGTTCTGCTCCTTGTTGGCGGCCAGCAGCTGGGAGAGGATCAGAATACTGTTGAGGGGGGTTCGCAGCTCATGGCTCATGTTGGCCAGAAACTCCGACTTGTAGCGCCCGGAGGTCTCCAGATCGCGGGCCTTTTCCTCCAGCTGTTTACGGGCCAGCTGCAGCTCCCGGTTGTTTTCGGCCAGGACTTTGCCGCGCTCCTCCAACTCCTCGTTGGTAACCCGCAACTCCTCCTGTTGAACCTGCAGTTGCCCCTCGGAAGCGGCCAGGGCCCGGGCCTGTTCCTGGAGTTCGGCATTGGTCTGGCGCAGCTCCTCCTGCTGGACCTGCAGCCTCTCGGCCTGCTCCTGAGTGGTCTCCAGCAACCGGGCCAATTGGTGCCGAGCGTCGGTGGTATGCACCGCCACCCCGATATTTTCCGCCACCCGCTGGAGCAGCAGTTCCTCACGGGGGCTGAAGGCCCGATGGGTTCCCAGCTCGATCAGGCAGCGGAGTTCATTTTCAAAATAGACCGGCATCACCGCTAAAGCGGTGGCATCGGCCTCCCCCAGCGCGGAAGAGATCTTGAGATAACCCGGCGGCAGATCGTTGACGATCAGCACCCGCCCCTGTTGCAGGGCCCGGCCGATCAGGCCTTCGCCACAATGCACCTTCTGCCGGGCGGCGACTTCGCCGCCGGCGCCATGGGTCTTTATTAAACGGAGATTTTCCGCGTCCTGGGCCAGATAGAAGGCGGCCGCCTGGACGTCCAGCACCTCGACCATGGCCTCCAGGATGTTGTGGGCCAGGCTGAGGGCGTCATGCTCCCCATGCAAACGGTCCCCCACCGTGGTTATCCCATTGCTCAGCCAGCGATCTTCCACCTGCTTGCCGGCCAGCTCCCGCAGGGTGGCGGCCATCCGGTTGAGGGCATGGCTCAAGCGATCATCTTCCGAACGGGGCTCGATGCTGATCTGGTAATCTCCCTGGGAGATCGCCTCGGCCATGGCCGCCACCCGCATTTCATCCCGGATATCGACGATATATTCCACCGCCCCCACGATCCGGCCGTTATCATCCTTAAGGGGCGCGGCCGTGTAACGGTAGGGGGCATCGCCCTTGGGGGTAACAATTATATTTTCCCCGGTCAGGGCCCGATTTTGCACCATGGCCCGCGCCACCCGGCAGCGATCGGAATTGCAGTCCCGGGTGCGGAAAAGCTCGTGGCACTTTTTCCCGATGCACTGGCCCACCGCCAACCGGGCCGAACGGGCGCCGGCCTGGTTGATGAACCGGATGTTCATCTCCCGACCCACCACCTGGATGGGGGTCGGAATGGCGTGCAGGTAGCTGATCGCCTCGGCGTACTGGAGATTGGCCTGGTGCAGATCGGTGAGCACCCCGTTGAAACCGTCAGCCAGCAGATCCCCGCTTCCCAGCGGCGTCAGACGACGGCTGAGATCCCCCTCCCGGGCCGCCCAGCAGACCTCCAGCAGTTCCCGCCGCCAGGCCGCCAACCGGTGAAAACCGGCCAGGGCCCCGGCACAGTCCCCGAGACCAACCGCAGCCAGCTCCTCGGGTTCATCACCATGGGCAAAAGCGGTCAGCCAGTCGCCCATTTTCCGCAGATCCCCCAAAACCGGGGCCACGAAAAACCAGGAGATCCCCCCGGCCGCACCGGCAACCAGCAGCAGGGTCGCCACCCAGACCAGCGGCGCCGGAGCGGCGCCATAGGAACCCGCCAGCACCGCCAGCAACACGGCGACCAGGGCCGAAACCAGGGCGGCCAGCAAGACCCGATAGTAAAGGGAGAGCTTCATCCGTCATCACCCTGATCGTTGGTTTACGGTTGATCGACCTGGCCGGTCACCCAAGGACTCGGTCGCTCCAAAGCAAGCAGTTCACGCACCAGGGACAAAGCCACCGGGAGGGCCGCCGCCACCGACCGGCTCAGCTCTTCCGCGAACCGGTCCACCTCGGCGGCCTCGATCCCGATCAGCTCGACCCTCTCGGGCAGGGCCAGGTCGAGGGAGCGGCCCAAACGGAGCAGGGCGGCCAGATCCCCCCCATGGCTACCGGCAAGATGACGCGCCGGCCCGGCGGAAGCCACCGCCAACCGGGCCACACTCCCCGGCGCCCGGGTTCCGCTCAACATGGCGTCGATAATCAGGGCCCGCTGGTAACCCACCATCAATTCCAGCAGCCCCAACCCGCCACTCCCGGCGGTGACCACCCGGACGCCGGCACCGGGAGGCAAACAATCCCGCAGCAACCCGGCAACCTGCAGACCAACCCCATCGTCGGCCAGCAGCGGATTGCCCAGACCGATCACGATGGTATTCGCCATCTGCCGCCGGGAAAGCCTACCGCCGCCCGCCGGTAAGCCGTTCCAGGGCCTCCCGGTAACGGCTGGCGGTTTTGGCAATGATCTCCGCGGGCAGCGGCGGCGGCGGGGGCGACTTGGGCCAGTCAAGGGAGCTGAGATAATCCCGCAGATACTGTTTATCGAAACTGGGCTGCCCAGCTCCCGGCCGATAGCGATCCGCCGGCCAGAAGCGGGATGAGTCGGGGGTGAGGACCTCATCGATCAGGATCAGGCGATCATTTTCATCCAGCCCCAGCTCGAACTTGGTGTCGGCGATAATGATCCCCTGCTTGAGAGCGTACTCCGCGGCCCGACGGTAAAGCGCCAGACTGGCCCGCCGGGCCTGCTCGGTCAGCTCCCGGCCCAGCAGCTCCTCCATCTGTTGCAGGGAGATATTTTCATCGTGGCTGCCCAAAGCGGCCTTGGTGGAAGGGGTGAAGAGCGGTTCGGGCAGCTTCTCCGATTCCTCCATCCCCGCGGGGAGCTTAAAACCGCAAACCGTGGGGTTCTGTCGATATGCCTGCCAGAAGCTGCCGGAGAGATACCCCCGGACTATACACTCCACCGGCAGGGGCCGGGCCTTCTTGACCAGCATGCTCCGGCCCCGCAACTGCTCCCGATATGGGGCACAGGCGGCGGGATAGGCGGCCGGATCGGCGCTGAGCAGGTGGTTGGGCAGGATATCCTTGAGGTAATCAAACCAGAACAGGGACATCCTGGTGAGAATCTCGCCCTTGCCGGGAATGGGCTCCTTCATCACCACGTCGTAGGCGGAGATCCGATCGGAAGCAACCATCAGCAGGTGCTCTTCCACCTGGTAAAGATCGCGGACCTTGCCCCGGTGCAGCAGTTTGAGGCCGGCAAAACTGGTTTCATAGACGGGGTCGTTCATCACTGGTTCCATGGGTTGTTTGGGGGGTCGACGGCTGTTTGGGGCACGATAACGCCAAACCGCCGCGGCGTAAACAGTTAACCGCCGGCCAAACCGGTCAGAGATCGGCGGGCATGGGGGGCGTGGCGCCTGGCCGCGACGCCACGTAGGCTCCGCGGCGATTGGCCCGCCGCAGGATCTCCGACCAGGGGATGGCGGCGGACAAGTCGGTCCAACCCGGGTTATGGGCGGAGTAATCGGCGATCAGGGCGGCGAAGAAGGCATCTCCCGCCCCCACCGTGTCCACCACCCGCGCCGGTTCCCCGGCTCCGGCAAAAAAACCGGCGGCGGCCACCACCCAGGCCCCCTCCGCCCCCTCGGTGACCACCAGGGCCGCCAACCGGTAGCGCTCCCGGATCGCCACCGCCAGCTCCCGCCGGCCGGCAGGGTCGACGGAGTCGGCGGTGGCCAACCCAAGCCAAGCCCCCAGCTGTTCCAACTCAGCACCGTTAACCTTGACCAGATCGGCATGCTGCAAAGAGTCGAGCACCAGCTCCCGGGAGGTGAAGGGAGGCCTGAGGTTGACATCGTAGAAACAGAAGCGGGCGGCGGCGGCCAGGGCCTGGATGGCCCGACGGGAACAGGGATCGCGCTGGGCCAGGGTGCCGAACACCAGGGCAAAGGGCTCCCGCCCGGCGGCGGCCAGGGCGGCGGCGGGCTCGATATTGTCCCAGGCGGCGGGGGAGACGATCTCATAGGACGGCTCCCGGTCCGGGCCGAAGCTCACCACCACCCGGCCGGTGGGGAGCCCCTCATCCCGCTGCACTCCCTTCAGGGGGAGCCCCAACTCCGCCAGGCGGGCAACGGTGGCCTCACCCAGCTGATCCCGGCCCACCCGGGTGATCACCCGTACCGGTAAGCCCTGGACGGCCAGATGGTAAGCCACATTGATCGGGGCGCCACCCAGCACCTCCCGCTCGGGAAAGATATCCCACACCACTTCACCAACCGAGACAATCATCATCACGACAGGCGCCCGGCCCGCTCCTTGAAGTAGAGGTGATAAAGAAGTTCACTGTACTGGTTGAGCCGGGTCTTGGCCTGTTGGGAGATGGAGTAGCGCCAGAAGCCGTAAACCTTGGTCAGCCTGGTCAGTTTCCGACAGTGCAGGGGCCAGGTGAAGCGGGACTGGGCCCGCTCCAGGGCCCGGCGGGAAAAACCCTGCCAATGGCGGGAATCCTCGGCACAGTGACGGAAGAATTCGTTCAACCGGGCGGTCATCGAGGCCGGATCGGCGGGGTTGATCAGAAAACCCGAGTGTTCATGCTCAATAATCTCCAGGGGTCCGCCGAACTGGGTGGCAAAAACCGGCAATCCCGAATGCATCGCCTCCAGGATGGTCAGGCCGAAGGCCTCGAAGAGGGCGGGCTGGACAAAGATCCCTCCCCGGTCGGCCACAATCCGGTAAGCCTCGCCGGTCTCCCGCTTGCCCAGGAACTTGCCGATCCAGCGCACCTGGCCATGGAGTTGATACTGGTCGAGCAGGCCGTGCATTTTGCGGATCTCCGCCGCCTCCTCGGCGTCCTTGGAGCGCTCCGGATCCACCACGCTGGCCACCATGACCAGGTTGGCCCGCTGCCGTAGCTCCTGATCCTGGCCATAGGCCTCCACCAGACCGGTGAGATTCTTGATCCGGTCCAGACGGGCGATGGTGAAGATCGGGGGTTTGTCCGGTTCGGCCAACCGGCCCAGGCAATCACCATCCTCGGTGCTGAAGAGCAGATCGCTGACCTGTTTGCGCATCTTGGCCGGCCGTGAACGCTTGCGGTTGTAGGGGAAATAGATCTCCTGACTGACCCCGGGAGGGATCACGTTGAACCGGGGATGAAAGAGGTTGATCCCACTGACCACGTTGATCAGTCCCGGCATGGTGAAAAACTGGTAGGATTCGTACTGACCGATACTGTTGTCGGTGCCGGTGATCTCCTGGGCGGTGCTGGTGATGATGAAGTTGGCCTGGTTCATGGCAATCAGGTCAACCATGAACTGAATGGAAAAGTTGTAATCCTGCTCAAATTGATGCCAGTAAAGGTCGCTATAGAGATACTTGGATTTTTCCAGGGCGTGGGCGATGTTACACTGAATCACCCCCATGCTTTTGGAGAGCCGGGTGGCCACCAGGTTGCCATCGGAATAGTTGCCGACGATCAGATCCGGCCGCCCCCCCAGTTCCCGACGAAGCTCCTCCTCGGCATCCACCGCGAACTGGTCCAGATAGGGCCAGATCCGGAAGCGGGAGATCCAGTGGGGCACCACGCTCTGGTCGGGATAGCGGAAGGGCACCCGCAGAATCCAGACATTGGCGGTGCCCTTCACCTTCTCCAGACGCTGATCGGAGGTGGTGCCCTCGTTTTCCGGAATCAACCGGGTGATGATCAATATTTTGGGTTCGATATCCAGGCCGGCGCTCTTCAGGTCCCCAGTCAGGAACTCTTCCAGGGCCTTGGCCTGGTCCAGCACGTAAACCACCTGCCCGCCGGTATCGGGCCGGCCCAGCACGTTATCCTGACCGAACCAGCCGTGGGGGCTGAGCAGCACCACCTTGGAGACCATGGGGATCCGGGAGAGAAACTCCTCCAGATTGGCTTCATCGGGCTGCTCCAGGATATCCTGGAGCAGATGCATGGTCTCCAGAATCCGAGGCAGGGAATCCCCCCAACCCTCCAGAAAACCGAACTTGGCCAGCCGCTGGTAGATTCTGGCCAGATCATCGGGATAGCGACAACGCTCGAGGAAATCCATCGCTTGCCCCAGGGCGGCTTCCAGCCCTTCCGAGTTGCCCACCAGGGTTCCGTTGAGCAGCAGCTGCACCCCGTGCAACTGATGCAGCTTGAGGAATTCGTAGAGGGAGCGGTTCCATTTCTCCGGATGGTTGGCCAGGTTGCCCGACATGTGACGATTGAGGAACTTGATCCCCTGGCCGATGGTGTTGGGGTCCTTCAAGCCGGGGCCATAATCGTAGAAAGGGGCCAGATCCAGGGCCAGGGTGCGCTGCTGGGGCGGCAGTTCAGGCCGGAGCAACCGCTCCTTGAGGGTCAGAAAATCGAGGACCGAGAGCGCCGTGAGCTGATCGTTCTCCGGGCTCAAGGCAAAGATCCGGCAGTTGGCCCGCCGGTGGCGATAGATGATGATCAGCAGATCGGCGGCAAAGAGGATCTCCTGGGTTTTGCGCAAAAAACGCCAGGAACCGGCCAAGTCACCGGCCTCCGGATGCTGCTCGCAATAGGCGTGGAAGGCCATCAGGATATCGTTGCGCAGCAGCAGGGGCGGCTCGGGGGGCTCCAGGCCCAGCAAAAATTCGCGCAACTGCGGGATCTCCTGCTCCTCGACAAAACTGCTTAGATCGTCAGCCATCTATCTTTAACTCCCGTTATTTCTCTTTACTGACCGGTTCCTGAAGGAACTGGTAGTGACGGATGCCGTCCAGGATCCCGGCGGCATACTCCTTTTTACTGAAATACATCTTGCGCTGGCCCCGCAACGACTCCAGCTCCTTGCTATAGTTGCCAACCACCACCCCGCAGGTATCGCCCCGCAGCATCTGGGCGTCGGTGCCGGAATCACCGCAGATCATGATGCCGGGCAAAGGGATGTTCCATTTGTAGCTGAGATAGCGCAGCGCCTTGCTCTTGGAGGCCCGGTAGGGCAGGATGTCGAGAAACTGGCCGTGGGAAAACTCCAGGGTGTAGTGCAACTTTCTCTTTTGGAGGGCGAAATGGACCCTGGCCAGCTGTTCCCGGTCATCGGCCATGAAGTAGCTGATCTTGAAGGGGTGCTGACTCTCCCCCTCCTGGGGGTCGAGGAAGGAGAGGGAGGCCAATGCCTTGCGAATGGCCGCCGGTTTCCACTGGTGGCTCAAGTGTTGCTGCCAGCCATTGTCGCCCCCGAAATCGGGGCCGTAGTAGATCTCGGTTCCCACTGCGGCGATGATGATATCCGGGGCCGGGATATCATGTTCGGTCAACAGTAGCCGGGTGGCCTCCAGACTCCGGCCGGTGGCCAGACCCCAGGCCACTTTTTGCCGATGCTGATCCAGCAGTTCCAACAGCTCCCGCATGGCCGGCTCATCCCCCACCAGGGTGTTGTCAATATCGGTGATCAGCAAGCGATCCACCTCGGCCAGCCGCTTCCCGATGGCCCGGGGTTTTTGGGCCGCCGCCTCGGGGCTGATCCGGGGCATGGCCGCCAGGGCCTGATCATAGACCTCGACAGTGGTGGCACAATGGGATTCCCAGGAGTAGTGATTGCGGACCCCGATGATCCCGTTGCGGGAGAACTTGTCCCACAGCTCCCGGTCCACCAGGATCCGCTTGCAGGCCTCGGCGATTTCCGCGCTGGAAGTGGGGTCGATCAGCAGACCGTTCTCACAGTTGGCGATGATATCGGAGGGCCCTCCATCCCGGGTGGCGACAATGGGCAAGCCGGTGGAAGCCGCCTCCACCAGGGTCAGGCCGAAGGGCTCCACCAGGGCGGGATTGACGAAGACCCCGCGGCTGTCGGCGCAAAGCCGGTAAAGCTCGGGCACCTCCAGGGAAAAATTATGTTTTTTGGGAATCGCCAGCTTGCCGTAGAGGTCATAGGTGTCCATCAGCAGCAGCATCTCGGTCAGGACATTGCGCTCATTCTCCTCCATGGTGGAAATATCCTTGCGAATGCCGGCGAAAATCGCCAGATTGGCAATGGCCTGCAGATCCTTGTCCTCACCGTAGGCCTTGATCAGGCCGGCGATATTCTTGCGCTGGTCGGGGCGGCACAACGCCAGGATGATCGGCTTGTGGGTGGAGTTCCAGAAACGCTGCAACTCCCGCAGCAGCATGGCCCTGACCTGCCGGGCCAGCTCATCGCCGCCGTTCTGCTGATCGAGCTGATTGTGGTAATAGGGGTAAAAAATTTCGATATCGATGCCGGGGGGAACCACGTTATAACTGCCGGCGGCGAAACTTTCGTAGAGGGAGTACTGTTTGTCGATCTCATGGCGGGTGCTGACGATGATCTGTTCCGAATCGCGGATCACCCGCTCCTCCACCCCGATCCGGTGATCGATGTGATAACGGCGGTTGATCTCGTCGCTGCTCAGCCCCTCACTCAACAGCTTGCCCTTCTTGTGGGCCCCCATGGAGTGACCGGTAAACACGAAGGGGGTACCGAAAAAGGAGGCCAGCTCCCGGGCCACATATCCGCCATCGGCGTAATGGCCATGGAAGATATCGGGGATCCGACCCTGTTTTTTGATGTACTTGACGGTTTTGTCCACCATCTCGTCAAGATGGGGCCAAAGCAGCTCTTTACGCTGATATTTGCGGCCACCGCACTGAACCCGGACAATCCGAGCCTCGGCACTGAGCGGCTCCACCGGGCGGGCGTAATCCTGGGAGATGGCCCGATCATCGATCAGCCGGGTGACCAACTCAACCCGCCCCACCTCGGGCCGTCGGCCCAGGGCCCGGGCCAATTCGAGCACATATTTGACCTGCCCGCCGGTATCGGCATCTCTGCCCAGCTCCGGGGCTTCCCCCCGAACCAAGCCGTGGACGCTGAACATCTGGACGTAAAGTTCCTGCTTTCCGGTCATAAGCTGCTCCTTGCCGCGGAAGTCGGGTAGGCGGCCGTTGGCCCCTCCCCTTTCAACTCAGCGATGAAACCATCTCTTCATCTCCTCGGGTTCAAAGCGGCGAAAAACCGGACGCCCATGGGGACAACGGGAGAAGATTCCGGCCGTCTGCATCTCCAGAAGCAACCGTTCCATCTCCTCGGGCTCCAGGCGTTGCCCGGCCTTGATCGCCGCCTGACAGGCCATCCCGGCCAGCACCTGCTCCAGGGTGGCTTCGCTCTGCTTGGCCGGGCCATCCTCCAGAAAACCGGCCAGCACTCCCGCCGCTATCTCCGCCGGCGCTCTCCTGGCCAACAGGGCCGGCACCGCCTTGACCAGGTAGCTGTTGCCGCCAAAGGGGGCAAGCTCCAGGCCCAGGCGGGTGATCTCCCCGGCCCGATTTTCCACCACCGCCGCCTCGGCGGGATTGAGCTCGAGAACCACCGGAAAGAGCAGGGCCTGACGGGCCAGCCCCTGCTCCCCGTACTGGCGGCGCAAGCGCTCAAAGAGCAGTCGCTCATGGGCGGCGTGCTGATCCACCGCCAACAGCCCCCCTCCGCTTTCACAAAGGATATAGGAGGCGAGTACCTGGCCCAGTAGCCGGGGCGGCCCCGGTTGCTCAGCATCCGCGGCCAGCTCCCCAACCTCGACAACCTGCCTTGCCGGTACCGACTGGGTGCCACGGGCCGGGGCCGCCGGAGCGACGGCAAAATCGGGCAAGCTTTCCGCCACCTGTTCGTCGGTCCGCTGGACGGAGGCCGACCAGGGGAGGTGGCGGGATACCAGGGGCCGCGGTTCCGCCTTTTGTCCCTGGTCCACCGGCGCGACCTCCTCGGCGAGGGGCCGGGCGGGGGCCGGTTTACCCCCGGGGGGGCCGAAAAGGGTCCGACGCCGCTGTTGCTCATGGCGGCCGACGGCGGCGGCCACCGCCTGGCGGACCGCGTCATGAACGGCAGGGGCCCGCTGAAAACGGATCTCCTGCTTGGTGGGATGAACATTGACATCCACCAGGGCCGGATCAAGGCGGATAAAAATGACTCCCGCCGGCTGACGGCCCCGGGCCAGCTGATTCCGCAACCCTTCAGCCACCGCGTGGCCGATCATCCGATCCCGCACCGGTCGGTCGTTGACAAAAACTCGCAGCCTGCCCCCGGTGGCCGGGGTCTCTTCGGGCAGGAGCAGCAAGCCGAACACCTCGATCTCCTCCCCCACCTCGACGGTGATCAGGTCCCCACCTCCCCCCGCAGCCAGCAGCCGGCGAATCCGGGCCGCGGCGTCATCAACCTCCGCCGGCCACTGCAGGACCGTGCGGCCATCCACCTGATAGTGCAGGCCAATGGCGGGGAAGGCCAGGCCGCAATTCTTAACGCACTCCTCCACATGGTAGAGTTCGGTGCGCGGGGTTTTCAGAAATTTACGGCGGGCCGGAACGTTGCCGAAGAGATCGCGCACCTCGATACTGGTGCCACGGGGAGCTCCCGCCTCCAACACCCGGCGCACGGTGCCGAAGCTGACCTCCACCTGGCCACCCAGATCAGCCCCCCCAGGGCGGGAAACGATCCGCAGCCGGCTGACCGAGGCGATACTGGGCAGAGCCTCGCCCCGGAAGCCCAGGGTCTTGATGGCGGTCATCCCGGCCTGATCGCGGAGCTTACTGGTGGCATGGCGCTCCAGACAGAGCAGCAGATCGTCGGCGTCCATGCCGCCCCCGTCGTCGATCACCCGGATACAGGCGGTGGCGTTGCCCTCCACCTGAACGGTGATGGTCCGGGCTCCGGCGTCCACCGCGTTTTCCAGCAACTCCTTGACCACCGAGGCGGGTCGCTCCACCACCTCGCCGGCGGCGATCTGATTGGCCAGCTGTTCGGACAGAATTCTGATCGCCGACAAGTGTTACCGCCCCACGGTAAGTTGGTTGTTGACCCAGTTGCGATCCCACCACTCGACGGGATCGACAAAAACTCCGTTAACCAGCATGCTGAAATGGAGATGATCCCCCCCCGCCATCCCGGTGACCCCGCTGTAGCCCAGGAGATCGTCCCGTTCAACCCGCTGGCCCACCTCGACACTGATCCGGCTCAAGTGGGAATAGAGGCTGAAAACTCCCTGGCCATGATCAAGGATGACGACATTACCGTAAATTCCCAAATATTCGGCAAAGACCACGATGCCGTTATTGGCCGCCTCGATCTCGGCGTGGCGAACCGAAGCCAGATCCACCCCGAGATGGACCTGTTCGTCGATCTTCCGTCCATCATAAAAGTAGCTGCGCCGATCAGCAAAGCCGGCCCGCTGACTGCTGCGGGCCATCCGGGAAAAACCTCCCTCCCAGAGCCGTTCCGGATGGGAGTCGCGGCACAGTTCCGCGATTCTCTGATCATTCATCTGCCGCACCGTCCGGTTGACATAAAGGTACTGTTCCAGATAGGAGCCGGCAAGCTCCGGGTAATGATCGGCAAATTCCGGCAGTTTGGCCCGGAGAAAGTTTTCAGAAACATTGATCCGGTCAGCGGTCTGCTGCACCCGGCGCAGGTTGATACCAAAGCCGGCCCGCCCCAGGTTGCCGGCCAGATCCTCGGCCACCACCACCGCTTCGCTGATCTCTTCGGTATCATAGGACAGGCCGATATAGGCCAGATACTCGCCGGCGCGTTCGGCCGAGAGCGGAAAGCCGGGGTGGAAGTGGCCGTTGAGCATCACCCCGTGGCCGGCCACCTCCTCGTCGATGGTGTAGCGGACCAGACCGCTGCCGCCGGCCCGCACATAGCGGGTCGCCTGGCCCACGCTGATCACCGGCGGTCGGGTATCGATCACCAGGGGAATGATGGTCTCGCTGCGGTTGCCGGCCAGCCAGTTGCGCCAGGAGTGATCCACGGCCCGCAAAATCAGGTCGGCCCGACCGTCGCCAAGCTCCAGTTCGCGGGGCGCCACCTCGATCACCTCACTGAAACTCTCCGGTCCGGCCTGAAATATCCAGCTGCGCCGGGGAAAATCCCGCCGTAACAACTCAACCTCTCGCTGCCCCTGGCGCAGAAATACCGTCACCTGCCGCAGACCCCGGCCGGTATCGTCGGCCTGCACGGCAATTTCACCGCTCAGGCCCAGGCGGGTCAGCTCCCCAGCCAGGGCGGGCCGGGGCGGCTCCCCCTCATGCAGCCGAGCCAGCAGCACCAGCAAGGGCACCAACAAAACCGCCAGGATCAACAGAATATAGAACGCGAGGGAAGGGTAGGTTTTACTCCCCCGTTTTTCGATGGGCTCAAGACTCATGACACACTCCAGGACAAGGAATAAAGGTTGAGGGCGGGATGAAAAAAATGTTTAACGCACAAACTGGCAGGATTCTAACACAGCCGCCCATGAAAAGGTAGGGTGCAGTGGCTATTTTCCTTTTGCGTTGCCGGGGAAATAGTGTATTGATGCACTTTTTAAATTGGTGATCGGTCATTTTTCGCTGGTGAAATTCGACTTTGGTCGCCCAGAGCTACTACCACCCTGCGCCATGAGCTCGACTTCCGTCCATACCCTGATCGTCGGCGCCGGCCCGGCGGGCCTGGCGGCGGCCGCCACCCTGGCCGGAGCCGGAGTGGAGGTGGTGGTCCTGGAGCGGCAGGACCAGGTGGGCCCCAAACCCTGCGCCGGCGGCATTCCCTGCACCAGCCTCGACCCCGCCCTGCCCCCCCAACTGCTTGAACGTAGTTTTAAGCGCCAGCGGGTGGTCACCGGCTGCCAGGACTTTCAGCTCACTGCCGACTCACCCATCATCTCCACCATCAACCGCGAGAAGTTGGGGAACTGGATGCGGCAACGGGCCGAAGCCGCCGGGGCCGAAATCCTCTGCGGGGTCCGGGCCCGGCGGATCACGGAACAACGGCTGCACACCGACCAAGGGGTGTTCAAGTTCCGCTATCTGGTGGGTGCCGACGGCAGCAACTCCCTGGTTCGCCGCCACCTGGGCCTGCCCCTGCAACTGGCGGGAGTCGGCATCACCTATCAGCTTTCCGGCCACTTTCCCGAGATGGAGTGGCATTTAAACCAGGATCTTTTCGGCAACGGCTACGCCTGGATCTTCCCCCACCGCGACAGTGCCTCGGTGGGGGTCTACGCCTACCGGGGCGGGCTGCCCTCCCACCTGCTGCATGATCGGTTCCGGGCCTGGTCCGCCCGGCGGGGCCTGGATCTGACCCAGGACCGTCCCCGGGCCTCCCTGGTCAGCTTTGACTATCGTGGAGCCCGCTTCGGCAATATCCTGCTGGCCGGGGACGCAGCCGGCCTGGCTTCCGGACTCACCGGCGAGGGGATCGCCGCCGCCCTCTACTCCGGGCGGGCGGCGGCCCGGGCGATTCTGGCCGGCGAGCAACATCAGCCGGAACTTTCCGCACTTTTACGGCGTCACTTCATGCATCGCCGTTTGACGACCATCACTGCCAATCGCCCCCTTTGCAGTCGGGTGATCATCAACGCCCTGGCCTGGGCCTTACGCTGGCGCCTGCTCGATCACGGCACCCTGGAGCTGCTGCCGCCAAAAGCACACAATGGAGACCACCATGGGAACAAAAAGTAGCAAAGGTAAGATCTGGCTGTTCAACGTCATCTTTGTCGTCGTCTGCCTGGGCATCTTTCTCCTGCTCTGGAACGCGCCGCCGGAAACCACGCCCCGGCTGCCCCATGACGACAACCACCAGCCCTTCTTCGCCATGGACAAAAAGGAGGCGGAAAAGTTCTGTGAAAACTGCCACCAGCCCGATGGAATAAGGCCCCTGCCCGAAACCCACCCCCCCACCTACCGCTGCCTCCTCTGCCACAAGCGGGATTTTTAGCGGGATAACCCGGGGAAAAACTGCGATGAACGATAACTGGGCCCCAAAACTGGTCCTGGAACCGGCCGATTTGGCCGGCCTCAATGATCTGGGGCGGCGTCTGGGGGAACTGGTGATACCGGGAGATGTGATCACCCTGGAGGGAGCGCTGGGGGTGGGCAAGACCACCCTGACCCAGGCGATTGCCGCCGGAATGGCGGTACCGGCCGATCAGTTCGTCACCAGCCCCACATTCGGCATCATCCATGAACATCAGGGCCGGCTGCCCCTTTACCACCTGGATCTCTACCGTCTGGACGGCGGCGAGGAGGAGTTGCTGGAACTGGGGATCGAGGAGTACCTTTACGGTGAGGGGGTCTGTGTCATCGAATGGCCGGGGCGCCTGGGCGGCCTCATCCCAAATCGCCGCCTGGAGGTGGCCTTGGAGTTCCATGGCGCCAGCGGCCGCCGGCTCACCCTGATCGCTTTCGGCAGTTCCTGGCGCTCGCGGCTGGCCGGGCTATAAAGCAACAGCAAGCGGCAAACCCCGGCCCATCGTCACCCCTGGCCGGCCAGCAACCGCTCCAGAATGGCCGCCATTTTCTGGCGATCGATGGGTTTGCTTAGAAAGGCGCTCATCCCGGCGGCGTAGCAGCTCTCCTCATCCTCTTTGCGGGCATGGGCGGTGAGACCGACGATGGGCAACGGGGAAGAGCGGTCGGCCAGGGTGGCGTATTGGCTCCGGTCGGCCGGATCGTTTTCCAGGGCGCGGATCCGGTGGGTGGCGGTAATCCCATCCATGCGCGGCATCTGCACATCCATGAAGACCAGATCGAACCGGCTCTCCCGCATGGCCTCCAAACCCTCCACTCCATCAACCGCCGTCTCCACCTCATAACCCAGCTTACCGATCAACAGGGAAGCCAACCGGCGATTGACCGGATTGTCTTCCACCAGCAGAATCCGCCCGCCTACAATGGCGGGGACGGCGGTTGAGGCGGGAATGGGCCGCCGGGGAGCCTTGCCCGGGGCAACTTGGGCCACCGGAGCCAGGCTGATCGCGAAACTGAAGGTGCTGCCCACCCCTTCCCGGCTCTCCACCTGGATGCCACCTCCCATCAACTCCACCAGTTGCTTGCTGATGGCCAGCCCCAAACCGGTGCCACCGAACCGGCGGGTGGTGGAGCCATCGGCCTGGGTAAACTTTTCAAACACCGCCCGCAAGCGGGAGGCGGGAATCCCGATCCCGCTGTCCTGGACCACAAAACGAAGGGGGATCAGCGGTCCGCCTGCGGTGTCACCCCCGACCCGCTCGACCCGCAGCTCAACCCCTCCCCGTTCGGTGAACTTCACCGCGTTCCCCAGCAGGTTGAGCAGCACCTGGTGCAAACGGTGACCGTCGGCCAGCAGCTGCACCGGCAGGGCAGGATCACGATAAACGCTGAGATTGATCCCCTTGCTTTTGGCGCTCAGGGCGAAGATCGCCGTCACCCCGGCCAGCAGCTCATCGAGATTGAAAGGGGCCGGGGCAAGCTCCAGCTTGCCGGCCTCAATCTTGGCCAGATCCAGAATGTCATTAATCTGGGTCAACAGAGAGGCGGAGGCCTGGCGGATGGTCCGGCAATATTCATCCTGCTCCCCGCTTAAGGGGGTATTGGCCAGCAGCTCGGCAAATCCGATGATCGCGTTCATCGGTGTCCGCAACTCGTGACTCATATTGGCCAGAAATTCGCTCTTATGGCGACTGATCTCCTCCAGGCGGGCGTTGGTCTTACGCAACTCGGCTGTTTGCCTGGCGATTTCGCTCTCCAGGTTGCGGGCGTACTCCTGCTCCCGCTCCTGATGAATGCGGTACTGGCGGTAGTTGTCCTCGATCAGCTCGCTATGCTGGCGTTTGAGCACTTCGATCTGGCGGCGATACTGCTCCTCCTGGGCCACCGCCTCCTCTCGCTCCTCCGCCCGCAAGGCATAGTGCAAGGCGTGAACCAAAAGGGCCGCTCCGGCCGGTTCGCGGCCCAGATCAACCTCGCCGGGCAGCCACCAGAACAGAACCGCGCTGAATTCCGGCACCGCGAAGGCGTAGAGCCAGCCGGCGGCAACCCGCCGGGCCGGCGGCACTCCTGGGAACTGGCTCTGGGTAGAAGTGGCAGCGACCGCCGCCGCCAGTTCCTCCTCCAACTCCGCGTCCAGTCCAAAAACGACCCCTTCCCGCAACCGCTCACCGCCGGGGGAGAGCAGCAGCAGACCACCACCGGGGACGATGTTGGAGAGGGTGCGCAGAAAAAGCTCCCGGGGCCGCAGCTCGTCGATCAGATCGGCAAATATTTGGTCAAAGCCGGAGTCAATCATCGCTGTGATAAAGTTCCCTGGCTTTGGCCATCTCCGCCGGCAGATCACGGACGATGATCTTGTAGTTGACCATCATACTTTTGACATGCCGGGCCAGAGGGGGGGGAAGAGCGGGCACCGGGGCGCCGGGCACCGGATTGTGCTGCATTTTAAAGGCCATGAAGTCGGCCAGCACGATAATGGCCGAGAGACTGGGGATGGCGAACTTTTTCTCCGGATCATGGTGAAACCGAATCGCCTTGAGTACCTCGGGGGGGAGTTTCCACTCCTGGGCCAGCAGCACCCCAACCTCACAGTGATCGGTCCCCAGGCGGCGCCTTTCACACTCAGTCAGCGAACCTTTGCCCTGGCGCAAATCATCGGCGGCCAGCCGCAACTCCTCGCCGGCCACCTGATCCTCGGCCACCAGGCCGACATCATGGATAATCCCGGCCAAGAAGGCCTCATCTCCGGCCAGACCGAAGATCCGCTTGGCAATCATCTCGGCCAGGATGGCCACGGTGGCCGAGTGGAGCCAGAGCTGTTCCCGGGAAAAACGTTTGTCTTCCCCTTTGAACATGCTGCGCAGGGCCTCCACCGCCACTAGGTTGCGCAACTGCTTGATGCCGCAGAAGACCACGGCCTTGGAGATCGATTCCACCTTGCGGGCCAAACCGAAATAGGGACTGTTGACCAGGCGCAGCAGCCGGGTAACCAGCACCGGGTCCAGCCTGATCACCTCCTCAAAATCGTGCATGGTGGCCTGCTCTTGGTTGACCAGCTGGGCCACCCGGAGCGCGACATGGGGCAGGGTTTTGAAATCGCTGAACTTGCGGACTATGGTTTTGGCGTCCATCATGGGAGTGGGCAAGCCGGCCTCAACGCAGATCCTGGAGACAGGCCAGCAGCCGCTCCAGCAGGAGAATCCGGCTCTCCACCCCGGCCAAATCTCCGCCCCGCCCGGCCTGCTCCAGTTCGTGGGCCACCCGGCGCAGATTCTCCATGCCCAGGCTGGCGGCCGCCCCCTTGGTGTTATGAGCCGCGTCCGCCAGGGCCACCCCGTCTCGGGCCGCCGCCGCCGCTCGAATCAGCTCCAGATCGGAGGCCGCCGAATCACGGAGCAAGGCCAGCAGTTCAGCCAGCAGTTCTTCATCGTCTCCCGCCTGCTCAAGGGCAAAGGCCCGGTCCCACTGAAACTCAACCATCACTTTTCCCCTCCCTGGGGAACCATGGGCCAGATCTCCCGACCGCTTTTCTCCATGAGCTCTTCCTGGGAGATCACCCCGGGCCGGATCAGTACCGGCTCGTCACCGGCCAGGCCAACCAGGGTGGAACCTCTCCCCCCGGGGGTTGCGCCGCCATCCAGCACCAGGTCCACATCGGGCCCGAGCTGGGCGGTTACTTCGGCGGCGGAAGCCGCCGCCGGCAGACCGGAGAGATTGGCGCTGGTGGCGGAGATCGGTCCGCCAAAGGCCGCGGCCAGGCGGGTGGCCAGGGGATGGGAGGAGATCCGGATCCCCACCGTGCCGCTGTAGCCGGTGAGGACCAAGGGCACCTCCTCCCGTGCTTCAAAAATCAGGGTAAGGGGGCCCGGCCAGAACGCGGTGATCAGGGGTTCGTAAGAAGCGGGCACCCGTCGGGCCAGGAGTTCCAACTGACCACGCTCGTGGACCAGGCAGAGGATCGGCTTGTCCGGCGCCCGTCTCTTGACGGCAAAGAGACGGGAGAGGGCCTCTCGATTAAAGGGGTCCACGGCCAACCCGTAATAGGTTTCGGTGGGAAAAGCCACCATGCCGCCTGCCCGGATCACCGCCACCGCCCGGGCAAGCTCACCCTCCCCAACTCCATTTTCCACTACCGGAAAAGACCTTAGGGGGTCGCCACCGGGGGGGCGATCACTCTCAACCATCGGCGGGTCCCCCCGATCGATGCAGGGCCTTGCGGCCGATGTCGCGGCGATAGCGACAATCCTGCCAGGAGATCAAATCCACCGCCTGATAGGCCCGGGCGATGGCCGACTCCAGGGTTGCAGCGATGGCGCATACCCCCAGGACCCGGCCGCCGGCGCTGACCAGCTTCCCCTGCTCCAGCCGGGTTCCGGCATGGAAGATCTCCACCCCTTCAACCGCTGCCGCCGCCGGCAGGCCGCTGATCTCGTGCCCAACGCTGTATTCCCCCGGATAACCGCCGGAGGCCATCACCACGCAAACAGTGGGCCGGGGATCGATATCAAGAGTGACCTGATCCAGCCGTTCATCGATCACCGCCTCCAACACCTCCACCAGATCGCCGCGCAAGCGCAGCAGCAGCGGCTGGGCCTCGGGATCGCCGAAACGGCAGTTGAACTCCAGCACCTTGGCCTCACCATCGCGGATCATCAACCCGGCATAGAGCATCCCCTTGTAAGGTCGCCCCTCCGCCGCCATGGCCGCCACCGTGGGGTACATCACCTTTTCCATCACCTGGCGTTCCAACTCGGGGGTCAGCACCGGAGCGGGGGAATAGGCCCCCATCCCCCCGGTATTGGGCCCCTGATCACCATCAAAGGCCGCCTTGTGATCCTGGGAGCTGGGCAAAGGCAACACGGTTTTCCCGTCGGTAAAGGCGATGAAGGAGGCCTCTTCACCGGCCAGGAACTCCTCCAGCACCACTTGATTGCCGGCCTCGCCAAAGGCCCGATCCCCCATGATCAGGTCAAGGGCGGCCACGGCCTCCGCCCGGTCGGCGGCAATGATAACCCCCTTGCCGGCCGCCAAACCGTCGGCCTTAACCACCACCGGAAACTCAAGGGTGTCCAGATGGGCAACCGCCTGTTCACGGCGGTCGAACACCGCGTAGGCCGCCGAGGGGATCTCATATTTCCGCAACAGGTTCTTCATGAAAACCTTGCTGCCCTCCAGGGCGGCGGCCCCCCGGGTGGGTCCAAAAACCCGCAAGCCCCGCTCCTGGAAAAGGTCAACCAGGCCTTGACTCAAGGGACCCTCCGGGCCCACCACGGTGAGGTCGATCCCTTCCCGCTGGGCAAAATCGGCCAAAGCCCCGCTGTCGTTGGGCGCAAGCGCCACCGGGGTGGCAATTGCGGCGATTCCGGCATTGCCCGGAGCACAATAGACCGCGCTTACCCGCGGCGAGCGGGCCATACTCCAGGCCAGGGCATGCTCACGCCCGCCCGAACCGACAATCAATATTTTCATCTTCTTCCCTTGCAGAATATTAACGATGGTGGAAGGCTAAATGTTCACCGGCAGGTTACCGTTTTAGCCTCGCTTTTGTCAAGCTGTGCAAACGGGATCAGTGGATATACGATGTGACATATTGTCCTTGACACCGATCCGCAGTTCCGAATAAGATGTCGGGAATAATGAATGAGCATTCAGCCAACTTTAGCTGATCCGGGGGGGCGGCGAGCCGCCCCTTTACGTTTCCTGAACCCTGCCATAATAACCATGATCCGCACCGCAGACAAGCATTCCAAAATTATTGAGGCGGCAATCAGAGTTTTTTCCCGCAAGGGATTCTTCCATGCCCGGATCTCCGATATCGCCAAGGAAGCCCAGGTGGCCGACGGCACCATCTACCTGTACTTCAACAACAAATACGATATCCTGATCTCACTGTTCGAAGAGGAGATCGGCAAGATAATCATGGAAGTCAAGCTGCTGCTTGAGTCGAAGGCCGACGACAATCCCCGGGAGATGCTGCGAATTTTCGCCACCCATCACCTGCAGATGATGGATGATCGCCGGGAGCTGGCGGAAGTGCTGCAGATGGAGTTGCGGCAAAGCAACAAGTTCATGCGAGAATACCGCAACACCAAATTCAGCGAGTATCTCGACATCATCTCCGGCATTGTCAGAAAAGGGCAGGAGCTGGGGGTATTCCGGCCGGATGTTCTGCCCGGGGTTTTCAAGCGGGCCTTTTTCGGGGCCCTGGACGAAACCGCCCGACTCTGGGTCCTCTCCCCCGACCACAGTTACTCCATCCAGGAGACTGCCGAGCAGATCTCGGCGATCTTCATCAACGGGATCATTCAGCCGGCGGCAAAGTAATCTCCAGCACCTCAAACTGCCTAACCCCGCCGGGGGTCTTCACCGTCACCTCATCCCCCACCGACTTACCGATCATCGCCCGCCCCAGCGGTGAGAGCACCGAAATGCTGCCGGTCTCAACCCTGGCCTCCTCCGGGCCCAGCAGCTGATAGCTGACCTCCTCGTCGGTATCCAGATCCACCAGCTTAACCACCACGCCAAAAACCACCCGCTCGCAGTCCAGATCGGCAATTTCGATCACTTCAGCCCGGGACAGTTTATCCTTCAGCTCCATAATCCGGCCTTCAATATGGCTCTGCCGCTCCTTGGCCGCGTGGTATTCGGCGTTTTCCTTGAGATCGCCGTGTTCCCTGGCCACCTCGATCGCCTTGATCACCTGGGGCCGCTCCTGCCGTTGCAAATGGTTCAGTTCCAGACGAAGCTTTTCGTGGCCGCTGCGGGTCATGGGGATGCGCTCAACCATCACTCTCTTTCTCCTTTATGCATAAAAAATCACGCCGTTTCCCCCGGCAAGCGGCCAGGCGAAACGGCGCAGATCAAACCAACTGACTTTCCAGCTTATTACCATACCACATCAGGGATTGCAACCCCGTGTGGCGGGGGCTCTACCAACGGTAAGTAAGCGTGGTACTGAACTGGCGCCGCCGATAGCTGGGGGCACTGGACAATTCCACCCCGGCCTCCAGAATCAGTTTGGGACTCCACTCCAGGAAGAGGGAACCCGCCAGCTCCTGGTGGGCATAGCCGTCGGAGTCGTAGATGGTGGCGTAACGCAGGGTGTAGTAGCGGGGAATATCACGCAGAAACGGGTCGTCGCTCAATTGGTGGCGGAAGGAGAACTCCACGAGTTTACGCCAATAATTGGCCGGAGCCCAATAGGGGTGATCACCCGTGGGTGCCCCTTGTGATGAATCCTTAAAATCATAGATGTAACGGACGCTCAGCAGGGTCGGGTCGGTGAAAATGGTGTATCCGGCCCAGAGGTCATAACCGTGGGTGCGATTGCCATCGGAATAGTCCAGAAAACCGTAGCTGGCCCCCGCCTCCAGGCGCGGCAACAGATCGATTACCGCCGCCGCCGAATAGGATTCGGTTCGAATCCCCCGCCGAACGGCTTCCAGGGTATCCTCCACCAGCTGCCGCCGGTAGGCCAGCCTCCCCCAGAAGCGATCCCCGAAATCACCGGCGATCTCGGCCCGGCCCAGCAGGTACTCGGGCCCATCATTCAGGCCCCAGGCTCCGATCCCGAGCAGCAGATCCACTTCGGCAAAAGCGTCCCGGCGATAAAGCAACTCCGCCTGCCGCCCACGCGCGGTTTCCGGGGTATCGGGATCACGGTAACGCCAATAGGAGACGGCCAGATCAAACTCATGCCCCAGGTAGGGTGCCAACCAGTGGGAGGCGGTCCAGCGGTGGCTGACCAGGGCTTTATGGCCGTCCCTCCCCTCTTCCCGACGATACTCATGGTGGAGGGATGAGCGGGGTTGGCGTTTCAACTCGTTGCGCAGACGAGCCCCGGTGAGCCCCGGGTATTGCACCTGATCGGCGGTTAGTTGCCGATAAATGGCCGCTTCCGGCTCCAGCCTCTCCAACCGGCTGTAGAGGCCGGCCAGATCATAAAGCAACGGCCCCTCATCGGGATATTCCTGGGCCAAGCGCTCAAAGGCCCGCAGGGCGGCAAAAAACTCCCGCCGCTCCACGGCCTGCCGGGCCTGCAGCTCCATGGCGAAACGCTGCTGACGGCGGTATTCGGCATAAAGGGGCGCCGCCAGCCGGCGCGCCTGATCATCACCGGGTTGCAGTGCCGCGGCATAGACCGGGGTCATGATCTTGTCAATGAAGGCGCTCAGGGGGTTGATCGCTCCGGCCAGCCGGCCCCAAGGCGACGGCGGCTCATCAGCCGGCACCGATAACCGCGCCTCTTCAGCCGCCGCGGCGAACCGGGCGTTCACCGTCGGCGTCAGCCTCTCAGCCAGTTCATTTAAAGCCGGTTGCCACTGCCGCTGCATCCACAGGGCGTGAACTTTCGTCAAGGCCAGATCAGCCCCGGCCCAGGGATGGGAGAGGGCCAACCCATCCGCCAACTCCACCACCTCATCCAGGCGGCCGGCCTCAAACAGCAGTCGCAACCGCCGGGACTGGAGCACAAAGAGGTCGGGATAGACCTCCAGCAGCTGATCCAATTGGGCAAGGGCGGCGCTCTTCCGACCGGCGGCCGTAAGGGAATCGGCCAGCTGCAACCCTCCCCGCAATGAACGCGGCAAAGGCTCCGCCAATGAATCCAGCACCGTCACCGCCTCCTGGTGCAACCCGTAACGGGCCAGGATTTCAGCCAAGGCCAGGACCCGTCCGGGATCAAGGAGGGCCCACTCCCCGGCCCGGGCCAGGAAATCTTCCCGCTCCTCCAGCCGGCCCCGCCGTTCGCTGACCAGGGCGGCCAGAATCAGGGCCTCCGGCCCAGCCTCCTCCCGGTTAAGCAGTTCCTCCTGCAGCAAACTTTCGGCCTGCCACAAAAGATCGTCAGACAGCAGCCTGCCAACCGCGGCCGCCAGCAATCGCTCCATGCCCGCGCCCTCTCGCGGCAACCGGCGCAACAGGCGCAAGGCCTGACGGTAATCCCCTTCAGCCAGCCCCAGCCGTACCCGCATCAGCTCGGGCAGGGCCTCCTTTTCCCCCATGGTCAGCCCCCGATCACCGATCTGCTGCGAATCAAGAGGGAAAGAGGGCCACCGCTGCTCCAGGGCGGTCAGCCAGATCACGGCTTCCGCCGGGCGACCAGCAGCCAGGGCCAACTCAAAAAGGGCCCGGTAAACCTCCACCTCCTCCACCCCCTCCAGCAACGCCAGGCGCAAGGCCTGTTCCGCTTCCGGGACCAGGCCAGCCACAGCGAAAAGTCGGGCCTGGGCCAGCAGCAGCCAAACCCGTTCTTCGGGGGCCGCCGCCTCCGATTGCAGGAAAATTAAGGCCTGATGGGCACCGGCCAGATCCAAAACTTCAATCCTCGCCGTCACCAGTTCCAGGGTGGCGGCGAGATCGGTCGCCGCCGTGGCGGCCAAATGCCGGGAATGCTCAGCCACCCTCTCGGGCAAGCCCAAGCGGACAGCCAGCACCAGGGCCCGCCGCCGAGCCTCCTCTCTTTGCGGAACCAGGAGCAGGAGCCGCTCATAATCCTGCCAGGCCGCGTAGGGAAGCTGCTGCCGCTCCCGCAGCAAAGCCCGGGCCCAGAAAAATTGCGGCTGTTCGTAACCGGCTCTCTCCAGGCCCGCCAGCAGCTCCGCGCTTTCCGCCAACCGGCTCCCCTCCAGGTACACCAGGGCCAAAGAGAGCGTCACCGGATGATTGTCGGGGTCCAGCTGGTGCCAGGCCGCCAGAATATCGGCGGCTCGACGGGCGTTTTCAGACCGAGCCATGATCTCCCGGACCTCGGCGTCCCGCCCCAGCAGCTGCAGTAAGCGCAACTGCCTGGCCAGCAGCCGCGGCTCCCCGGGCCGCTGCGCGAAAACCCGGCCATAAAGCTCGAGGGCCCGCAGCTTCTCGCCCCGCTCCTCGTAGAGCAGGGCCGCTTGGATCAGTTTGTCCGGGGCCGTCTCCCCCTCCAGGGCCAACAACCGCTCCAGGGTAACCAGGGCCTCGGCCTCTTTATGCAGGGCGTTATAGATATCCAGCAGCAGCAGCAGGGACTCCCGGTCGGTGGGGTTCAGTTCGAGGTAATTTTCCAGGTGGGGCAGGGCTTGCTCAAAGAGGGTCATCCCCAAATATACCTGGGCGGTGCGCCGAAGCAGCTGATGGTCATCGGGATTGGCCGCCAACCGAGGCAGCAGCCGGGATAGGGCCTCCTCACCGTGACCTTCGTCGAGGAGATAGGCATCCAGGCGGGCGGCGGCCCGGGGATAGGCCAAACCGCTGGCCACGACCCGCCGCCAATAGGCCGCCGCCTGCCGGCGCAAGCCCAGCTCTTCGTGGATATCCGCGGCCAGAATCAGCAAGCTGGGATCAGCCCCAACCGGTTCGGCCAATCGCCGGCTCAAATCCCGGGCCCGATCCACCTGACCCAGCCTGCGGTAGAGCCGGGCCAGGCTCTCACTGGCGGTCGCCCCCGGGGCCAGCTCGCCGGCAAAACCGGGATAATCCGGAGCCAACCCCACCAGCTTCTCCAAAGCCGGCAGGGCCTTGGCCCCATTGCCCATGGCCAGCTGGGCCTCAACCAGGGCCGCCAGCAGCCGGGGCTCTTGGGGATTATGGCTCAACAGGCCGGCCAGCAACTCGGCGGAGCGACCAAAACGCCCGGTGGCCAGCAAGGCAAAAGCCAACCCCTGGTTGTATTCAGAATTTTCCGGATTGGCTTCCCACAGCAACTCAAAATGCTGGAGAGCGCGATCGTGCTCCCCCAGACTTTGCCAGACCCGGGCCAGTTCCCAGCGGGCCTGGTGCGACGGCATCTCCCCGGCCAGCAGCTCCTCATAAAGCTGGGCCGCCTGCGGCAGCCGCCCCTGGCGGACCAGGGAGCGAGCCTCATCCCAGCGCAGTTTCCAGGCCGGGATCATCGCCTCCAGTAGAACGATTTCCCGCTCCGGCACCAGGGGGGCGGCCGCCCCAGCCGGGGAGTAACCTCCGCCGACCGGGAGCAGCAGGGCCAAGGCCCAAACCGCCAGCCTTCTACTCCCTCCCGGCAACGGCCATGGCGACCAGCGCTGGCGTATCATCCCCCCCGCCGTTCCCCCCGGTAAAACGAGCTGATGGCGGCCACCACCTCCCGCTGCATCTCTTCGGTCAGCTCGGGATAGATGGGCAGGGCCAGGGTTTCGCCGGCGGCGCGTTCCGCTTCCGGAAAGACCTGCTCATGGTAGCCCAGTTCCGCCACACAACCCTGTTTATGCAACGGCACCGGATAATAGACCTCGCAGCCGATCTCGACCCGCCGCAGATGGGCCAGCAGCTGGTCACGGCGGGCAAACCGGGGGACGAACTGGTTATAGATATGGTAGTCATCGATCCCCGCCGCTTGGGCCTGCTCCCGATAAACGGCGGCGGGCAGGAGAACGGAACCATCCTCCAGCAGGCCGGAGTCGGCAAAAAGCCGCCGGTAGCCCTCGGCGTTGTTCCGGCGGGCGGCATGCCAGGCCGGCAGGTGGCCCAGCTTGATCTCCAGCACCACCGCCTGGATCGGATCCAGGCGAAAATTACCGCCCACCAGGCCGTGATGATATTTGGGGGCGCTGCCATGCACCCGGAGAATACGAATCTTCTCGGCCAGGGCCGCGTCCCGGCAAATCACCATGCCCCCATCTCCGATCCCCCCCAGATTCTTGCTGGGGAAAAAGGAGAAACAACCGGCGTCCCCCATGCTGCCCGCCCGGCGCCACCCAGCTTTGTCGGCCGCCCGGGCCGGGGGATAGAGGGCCCCGATGGCCTGGGCCGCGTCCTCCACCACCGCCAGGCCAAACCGTTGGGCCAACTCCAGCAGGGGGGCCATCTCGGCACATTGCCCATAGAGGTGAACCGGAATAATCGCCTTGACCCGGGCCGCCAGCTCCGGCCGGCTCTCCAGCAGTTCTCGAGCCGCCAGCGGATCGATATTAAAGGTCACCGGATCAATATCGACAAAAAGCGGCCTGGCTCCCAGGCGCAGAATGCTGCCCATGGTGGCGAAAAAACTGTAGGGGGTGGTCAGGACCAGATCTCCGGGCCCGATATCCAGGGCCATCAGCGCCACCAGCAGGGCGTCGGTGCCGCTGGCAACTCCGATGGCATGCTCCACGCCGCAGTAATCGGCCACCGCCCGTTCCAGGCTTTCCACCTTGGGCCCCATAATATAGCCGCAGGAATCGATCACCTCGGTCACCGCCGCCAGAATCTCCTCCCGGAGGGGGGCAAGCTGGGGCTGCAAATCAAGTAAAGGCACGGCCATGGGTTCTATCCCCTCCAGGGATTAAAGAAATCGTCGAGAAAATCTTTGATATCGGGCACTTCATTTTCAAGATAGAGCCGCATCTTCTTCAGCAGATTAGCCTCGATCTGGCGTACCCGCTCCCGGGAGATCGAGAAACGGTCGGCAATATCCTGCAGGGTGAGCGGTTCATCACTGAGCAGCCGCTTATCGAGAATCAACTGCTCCTTTTCATTAAGGGTCTGGCGCAGTTTGTCGAGAATCGCTCCCATCCACTCCCGCACCTCATCCTCGGCCACCCGCTCCTCAACGCTGGGGCCGGCCACCGGCAAAAAATCCTTGCGCTCATCACCGGAATCGTCGCGCATGGGGCTCTCCAGGGAGACATCCCAGTTGTCCATGCGCTGGCTCATCTCGATAACTTCGCTCTCCTTGACGTTGAGGCGCTGGGCCAGCAGCTTGGGCTCGGCCCTGAACCCCTGGGACTCCAGCAACTTCCGTTCCTTGTTGAGACTGAAGAAGAGCTTGCGCTGGGCCTGGGTGGTGCCGATCTTGACCAGCCGCCAGTTATCCATGATGAACTTAAGGATGTAGGCCCGGATCCAGTAAGCGGCGTAATAGGAAAACTTGACCTGGCGGTAGGGGTCGAACTTTTTCACCGCCTGGACCAGGCCGATATTCCCCTCCTGGATCAGATCGAGAAAATTCTGCATCCAGTATTTCTGAAAATCCATCGCCACCTTGACCACCAACCGCAGGTTGGCGGTAACCAGCTTATAGGCCGCTTCCGGATCACCGGTCTCCTTGAACCGACGGGCCAGCTCATCGGTCTCCTCCCGGCTCAGCAACCGGTGCTGGCTGATCTCCTGCAGATAGCGGTGCAAGGCGTCACTGCCGACGACAGGCAGATGGGATTGTTCGCCCAGACTGACCAGGGGATGGAAATCCTGCGCCCCCTCCTCGGGATCCGGACCGGCCTCGAGCAGTTCCGGCTCCTCGCCGTTCAGCAGCAGTTCGGGATCAGCTTTCTTCATGGGCGCACAAACCTAGATCGATGGCAGGATAAAAAGGCAGCTGGGGAAAAGCAAAATTCAGCCCGCCAAGGGCCCCACCCTCTTACCTTATTTGGCGAAATTCTACCACGATTACCTGAAAGGCGCATCCCACCATCCACAACCTCCCCGGCTTTTTTAGCTCAGGGAAAGCCGCTACTGGCGCCCAAGGAACAGGCTGCCGGCCCCAACGCGGCGCTGGAGGCGGTCCGGGCCGCAAGCCCAAATTTACCTTGACACCGACCGTCCGATTCATTTACTGGGAGTTATAGTTGCCAGGTTAATGAAGCCCCCCATAAATCTAAGGGCTTGTGCCGCCCACGCCCGGTTGGCCCGGACGCCGCCGCATAAACCCTTGCCACCACATGTGGTAACGGATGACCATGCGGACCCGCAACGCCCTGATCTTTCTGTTCACCATCCTGGCCATCCTCCTCCTGGCGACCTCCGCCCTGGCCAATGACCCGATCCAGCCCATCTCGCCAACGGGGCCGGTTTACGCCGGCCAGAGCATCATCTTCCGCGTCAACACCCAAAGGATGATCCCGCCAACCGGCGCCACCCTCTTTTATCGCCGGATCGGAGCCGGTGAGTTCCAGGCCCTGGCCATGAATCGGGACACTGAAATTGAACACTCCCTCATTCTGGAAGGCCGCCACAACCTGCCCCCGGGAGTCGAGTATTTTTACGTGGTCGAGGATGGCCAGCGCCGACTCTTCACCCATCCGCCCCAGGACCCCCGCGCCAACCCTCTCCGGCTGGAGGTCCGCCTGGACCATCCCGCCGCCGAGTCCCTGCTCTTTCCGGCCATGGACAAGGTCAGGATCAGCGGTCGCCGGCCGCTGATCACGGTCCCCCTTACCCCCACCCCCCAATCGCCACCGCCACGCACCGTGCGCTTGCTGCTGGATGGCGAGGATGTCACCCCCCTCTCCACCCTGACCGATCAGGCCATCATCTATACTCCGGAAACCGATCTGGCTTACGGCCGCCACTCGATCTCCCTGGAAGCGATGGGGGCCGACGGCACCATCCTGCCGGTCAGATCCTGGACCTTTGTCGTGCCCCAATCGGAACATTTCGACCAGGCCGCGGCCAGCGCCAGGGTGGACGCCGAAGTCGGCCAGAAGCTACTCTCCAGCTCGGAGGACCAGAGCCCCCACTGGACCGCCCAGGTCAACACCACCATCAGCGGCGTCGTGGAGGCCGGCGGGGTCAAAGCTTCTCTGGACGCGGGCATCTGGTATATCGAACAGCAGGGTCCGGACCCCCTTGACGACAAACTGAACCTGAACGACTACCTCTTGCAGCTGGAATACAACCAGCAGCGCTTCGCCTTCGGCGATCTCCAGGTCAGCGGGACCGAGCTCACCGGTGAATCCATTGCCCGCCGGGGGGGCCTGTTAACCCTGGATATCGCCGAAACCGAAGCCCAGGCCTTTATGTTGCGCAGCAACGCGGTCACCGGCTTCGACCGGATGGCGGCGGTTGACGACGGTGATCAACGTCTGCTGGGGGCCTCCCTCCAAAGGGAGCTGCTGGGGGCGGACCGACTGCTGCTCCGGGCCACCGCCATCGGCGGCCGCAACCAAAATCCCGACGATTACAACGCCGGTTCCCTGACCGCCGGGGTCAAGGGGCGAGTCTACAGCCTGCAGGTCCAAAGCCGTCCCCTGGGCGAGCGCCTGGGGATAATCGGCGAGTACGGAATCAGCGACTACACCCCGGACATCAACGATGAGGCGGGCACCGCCGGCGGAAAAGCCTGGTTACTGAAATTTTCGGGCCGCACCGGCAATTACGACTATGGCGGGGGCTACAAATATCTGGACCGCGACTTCCAGTCCATCGTCACCCCCACCGCCGCCAACAACCGTGAAGATTACACCCTGTACGGCACCAAAGCCTTCGAGGAGATGAGCCTCTCCCTCAACCTGCTGCACAACCGGGAAAACGTGACCCAGGACCCCCTGCTGCCGGAGATCCGCAACAGCGATGCCGGCTTGGCCCTCACTTTTTATCGGGCCGCCTGGCCGATCATTTTCCTGACCGGCAACAACACCTGGCAGGAGAGCAGCAACGAACCCGCCGGCCTGGAGCGGATAGAGAATGTCACCAGTACCCTGGGAGGGGGCTTTTCCCTGGCCCGCGACCGCTGGAGCCTGGTTCCCAGCTATACCTTCACCAATCACCAGGACCGGGCCCACCAGAACAACGACAGCGACATCCACAATCTTTCCGTGGCCATCAGCTGGCAACCCCTGGACAAACTTTCCATCAGCCCCCTGGCCGCCTACAGCCGGATCTGGACCGAAGCCGACCGACTGGTCACCAAGACCTGGCAGGGCACCCTGGCCGCCACCATGCTGTTCACCCAGAGCCAGAATTTCAACCTGACCTGCTCCCTGCTGGATCTCCGCGTGGAAGATGGCTCGCTGCACACCTCAACCTACAATGTCGTCGGCCAGCACAACTACCATCTGCCCACCACCTCGGCCAAGGGGGGACAGAAAACGGTTTCCCTGAGAGGCCTCTACGACCGGAACAGGGATCGGGTCGCCGACACCGCCACCGAGGAGTATGCGCTTTACCTGCTCTTCACCCTCGGCATTCCGTTGGCCATCCCCTAACCAAAGTTTCCATCTGGAGCTGCGATGCAAAATCATGGCCAAAAAAAATCGATCCCGGCTGCCGCTTCACCCCAGCGGCTGACGCTCCTGCTGGCCCTGCTCTCTCTGCTGGCTCTGCCGGCCGGTGTGGGTGCTTACGAGATCGGGGTCGCGCCGGGTAGCGCCCGGATTGTGCCGGGCCAAAACAACGTGCTCAGCCTGCTCTACACCGGAACCATGGCGGGAGATGCCACCTTCACCAGCATCTCCACCCAGGGCCGTTTTGAAAGCGCCGACGGCCGCTTGCTGCTGGGCACGGTTGACCGAACCGTCGCCATCAGTCATGTCAATGGCCGGGGCCGGGCCGCCGAAGCCCTCACCGTGCCGCCCACCATCATCGCCGCCGCCCTGCGGGCCCAGCAGGGCCGCATCTACTTCCGCCGTTTTTTTCAACCCAATCTCGACCAGATCGGTCTCGAAACGGCGGTGGTACTGGAGATCGTGCCCCCATCGGCCGGCACCTTTTCCCTGGTACGCATGGAGCTGGGATTCAACCAGTTGGCGGCCGACGACAACCGGAGCGGCGGCGGCCGGATCACCATCCCCCGCAACACCCCCGGGCTTACCGCCTCCGCCACCATCACCTACAACGGCGGCGGCATCCTGCAAGGACAATGGAAAGTTGACGGCCGCCCCATAAACTTCGTCACCAGGCAACTCCCCCCCGGCCTGCGGGTGGCGGTAATCCAGAGCCCCAGCTTTCCCGGTTTTCCCACCTACAAAACCGGCCTGCACCGGGTGGAATTTGAACTCCTTACACCCGAGCCCGGCTTTACCCAGCCCGCGATCTTTTATTTCGTCAGCGAGAAACATCCGGAGCCGCTCCCGCAATCCCTGCAGCTCAAGACCCCAACGGCCGGGGCCCAGCTCCGGCTGCTTGCGGAACAGCCAGCAACCTTTTCCTGGCACCCGGCGGGAGAGGGGTTGATCTATCGCTTCACCCTCCATCCCCTTGACGACCGCTTTGCCTTCGACCCCCGTAACCCCCTGCCGTCGGGAGAGCAACCGCCGCTCACCATCGCCAGAACAAAAGAAACCTCCTACGCCCTGACCGAATTCGACAGAGTCCGCATTAGCCCGGGGGCCCCTTATGCCTGGCAGGTTGAGGCCTTCGCCGGCGACCGGCTCGTTGCCGCCAGCGACCATCGCCTGATCTTCTTCGCGCACCACGGTGGCGGTGGGACCGAAGAGCTTAAGCCGACGATCCAGGCCGACTGATCCCCCGGCGGCAGCTCAAAAGGAGTTCAGCCCAACACCATTTTCTCCGGCTAACCGGAAACAGCAGAGAGGGGTAAACCATGGACCAGCGCACAACCATGATGGTGGCGGGATTGCTAACCGCCCTACTATTCATTTTTGCCCCTTTCCAGACCCTGGCGCAACGGATGCCGTCACAACCGCTGCCCGAACTCCCCGCCCCGGTCCGCCCGGTGGACACAATTACCCCCCCGCCGGCCAGCGACCTGATCGACCTGCCACGGCCCGCCCCGCCCACGGCCCCGCCGGTTAGTAGCGCCAGCGCCCTGGTTCCCAACCAGTGGGAGCAGGGAGCCAGCTACCAGGTGACCATCCAGGGCAGCAACCTGAGTTCCGGTCTGGAAGTACGCCTGGGCCAGGATTTTCACATCAAAAACCTGAGCGTCAAAAGCGCCAGCCAGGCCACCATGGAGGTTACCGTTTCCGCCCAGGCCACCCTGGGTCCCCATCGGCTGGAGCTGCGTCCCGGACCGGACCACCCCTGGAGCCGGAGCCAGGCCCTGGCGGTGGTGATTGCAACCTCCGTCACCAAGCCGACTCCCACCCCGGTACCGGTTCCTTCGGCCCCGTTATTGCCGGGAGTGGAAGCCCCCCCCGCCGTGACCGTGCTCAGCATCAACCCCAACCGCTGGTATCCCGGCGAAACCTATGAGGTGGCCCTGGTGGGCAGCAACTTCCCCGCCAACCTCAACCTTGATTTCGGCCCCGGCATCAAGGTGGAAAAAGTTCTGGTGGAAACCCCGACCAAGGCCACCATGCAGGTAACCGTGGCCGGCCAGGCCCTGCCCGGGGTCCGCCCGCTCAAATTCCAGGCCGCCAGCGGCCAGCCCTGGCTGCCCTCCACCACCCAGGCCCTGGTCCAGGCCCCGGCCAAGAAAACCGCCACCATCCCCACCATCCAGGCCCCGGCCCTCGGCGAGCTTGTTTTTGCCCCGGGGGTAATCCAACTGGAAAAGCCGGAGTTCGGCAAATACCTGATGATGGAAAACGCCATCGGCGACCATGGAATTCCGGTGGGCAACGATCAGACCCGCTTCAGCTGGCGGGAGGAGAGCCCGGGAACCTCCCAGTGGTTCGAGCTGCGCGTCCTCGACCACCAGGGCCAGGTGCTGCTCCAGCGGCAGATCGGCGGCCTGCCCCTGCCCGATCTCTTTTATATCCCCGACCCGGAATTCCTGGTGACCCTTTTCGATCTGGTGCGGGGAGAGGCGGCGGCCAGCCAGGCTGCCATCACCGGGCAGGGCAGCGCCATCAGCCTGTCCCTGGTCTCCTGGTCGCAGGTGGCCCTGGCCCTGGGCCAGCAGGAGCAGGTCCACCCCCTGACCCCCGGGGATCAGTATATTGCCGATAACTGGCAGGAGATCGACTGTTTCTGGGAGGTGGTCGGTTTTAGGCGCTACAGCTCCTCCGATCCCCAAACCGGGGCGGTTGTCAGCCACGTGATCGAAGTGGCCGCCTCCGAGCGCTGGCCCCTGAAGCTACCCACCTTCGGCCCCACCGGCCTGGCCTGCGATGCCGCCAATACCCAGCTCACCTACGGCAAGGTCGAGACCAACCAGGGCGGCGCGATCAGCGACCACGCGATCTATGTGGGGGATCGGGTTCGAGTCAGCGGCCAGTTCTCTCTGGACGGCAATCCCTGGGGGGTGGTCTATGATGTGGAGTGGGGCGCCTACTCCCCCGGCGGCGGCAGCGAAGACGACCATTCCATCTATTTCGGCAGCACCCCGGTCAAGGGCTGGCGGCTACGCAACGTCTTTGTCGACTGGGGTGACGGGACCTACGACCATGCTTACGTCACCCCCCCCACCGCCACCCCGCCGGCCATCGTGGGCCCGGCGGGATCCCATTCCGATCTCAAGCCCCAGGGGATGTTGAGCCTGGCCATGGAGCACGTCTATCTCTATTCCCAGAAGTTCCCGGTGCGGCTCTTTGTTCTGCCGGAAGAGGATGTGGGGATGATCGACACCATCGTCCTGGCCGGCAAAATGCCCCAGGCGAGCGGAGCCTCGGCCCACTCATCCCAGGCCCCGCCGGCCGGGTCGGGGCTGGCCGGCGGCCGGCCCCAGGGGATTTTACTGGCGGCCAGCGGCATGATCGTCTCCGAACAACCGCTCCTTTCCTCCCTGGAAACGGTGGTGGCAGATTTCTCCGGTCCCGATTTTTTCCAGGGTTTTAAAATGCCGGGGAGCCGGGCCTTCCTGGTCTATTGCAACGCCCAGATCATCGACGTCAAGGCCGATCCCGCCGCCACCGGCCCTCTCTACCTGCTGGACCTGAAGATCACCGAATTTTCCGGCCAGGATAAGCCCCAAACCGGAGGGGCCCTGCCGTTGCCCAACGTCCAAAGCCTGGGGGGGACGCTGCCCGATCCCAGCCCCACCGCCAAAACCAGCCTGGACCAGAGCGCTGCCCCCCAGGGCGGCACGGTTTCGGGGGCCCTGAGCGGCCAGCATCTCCAACAAATGCAGCCAAGCGGCCTGGAGGCTCTGGAGCTGCAGGTGAGCCCCGAGCCCGGCATCTCCTCCCTGGCCGGGGAGCTGATGGCCCAAGGCGACGCCACCGCCTCCAGCTGTGACGAGGCGTTCTACGCCCAGGCTCGGCTGCGCTACTACGGCCAGGGCGGCATCATTCTCCGCTGGCTGGTGGATGGGGTGCTGATCGAGGAGCGCTCGCTTACGGTGGGTCCCTCCCCGATCAGAACCGCGGTCGATGCCGAGGGCAGCTACACCGACGCCCCACTGCCGGACAGCATCAACTTCACCTCTCCCCCCCTGCCCCTGGATCCGGCGGGAGTCAAACGCACCCTGACCGTGGAGGCCCTGCTCGGCGACGGCGAACGGGTGATCACCCGTTGGGAAATGCAGCATCAGGGCGGGGTGGTGGTGCAAGTGCCCATCTTTGATCAGCCCGAAAGCGTGGTCGCCCCCCCCAAGACCTATCTGGTCAAGGCCCCCAACCCCGGCGAGCCCTGCGCCTTCCAGTTTCCGGTGGCCGACGGCAACTATTTCATCATCTCCGGCCTGCAGGGGCGGATTGCGGTCAACAACGGCCGCTACAGCGGTCGGGGCACCCTTTTCTTCACCCTGCCCGATGGTCCCAGCGGCATGGGCCGGCACTATGTGGATATCGACTTTAACAACTGGGAGGTGCCCGACGGCCTGACCGTGACCCACGGCACCATCAACAGCTCCTCCCTCAACAAGCCGCTGGATGGCCTGCCGGGCCTCAAGGGGGTGCTGCGGGGGCTGGCGGGAGAGGCCGGTCAGGAGCTGCGGGCCACCCTGGATATCCAGGTGGCGGACAGCGGCATCCGCCTGGTGGGGATGGGCGGCGCCCAATCTCCCCGGTGGAATGGCCTGACCGCCCCGCTGATCCCCGACTCCGGCTGGTACGCCGCCGGCCAGACCCTGGCCCTGACCCAGATCGGTTGGAGCCTCTTTCAGATCGAGTCCGACGATGTCCGGATCGATCTCAGCCGGGAGCAGGGCGAGGCGGCCTGCGGCAGTGCCGGCCGCCGGGGTTTTGTTCCCTCCCCCGGCACCAAACCCGGCCGGGGCGAGGAGAGTCCAGCCGCCGCGGCCAACCGGCAATGGGTGGGGGTCCACCTGGGTGAGAACGCCAGGCTTTATCCCTACCTCTTCAATCTGGCCGATCTCAACGTGCCGGTGGCCAACTGGGGGATCGCCGACCAGGGGGTCTGCGGCCAGGCCCGTTTCGGCAACTTTTCCCATGCCCTGGGCGCCGGCAGCATCGAATTCGAGGCCATCGAGGTGCTGGCCGCCAACCACCAGCTGGACGCCAAATACCAAAACATGCGGGTCCGGGTGCCCTGGCCGGAGATCGAGATAACCGGCGGGGACGCCACCCTCTCCTATGCCCAGGGCCAGGCCAGTGCTGAAGTCAACTTTCAGTTTGATACCAAAGGCCTGGTGGCGGTGGAGGATTACGGCCCCGTCAAGATGAGCAGCCAGGTAAAGAGTTTCAGCCGCCGGAGTTGGGGCTGGGGCATTACCACCGATACCACCTTTGAGTTTCGGGACGACCAGCGGCCCTTTGCCCAGACCCTGCTGGACGACCTCTTTTTCTCCATGGACGGTTTTGCCGCCCTTAAACACAACCTGAGCCAGCAAACGGTTTCCCTGAACCGGAGTACCGGGTTTGGCGGCGCCAAACTCGAGCTCAACAGCCTCCGCGTAACCCCCCATCAGAACGTCCAGGCGGCGGAACGGCTCTCCTTCAAGCTCGATGGCGGGATCACCATGGCCGGGCTGAGTTCAGCGACCATCTCCCTCTTTTATGAAATTAAAAAGCCGGGTTATCTGGTTACCGCCAGCGGCCCCACCCACACCCCCTTCAAGGTCGGGGTGGCATTCCCCCCGGGCAATCCCCTGGTGGAGACCGAGGTTCTCCCCCAGCTCCACACTCCCGGCGCCATGGCCGGGGGCCCGGTTCGCTACGCCTCCCTGGAGCCCCTGCTGCTGGCCGCCAATTCCGGCGGCGGGGTCCAAGACAGTTTCGGCGGCAAGGTCAGCGCCAAGCTGTTTGGCATGGACAGTCCGGTGGAGGCCACCTTTCGCTACGGCTCCTTCAACGGCAAGGAGTACTGGCTGACCCATGCCGACAAGGTGCCGGTCAACGCCCCCATCTTTCCCGGGGTGGTGCTGAAAATGGTTAACGGCGGCCTGGCCCATGGCTTCGACGTCAAGGTCTTTGAAGGCGATCCCTTAAAAGCGATCCCCAACCAGAGCGGCAATCAGGTCTATTCGGCGGGGATCACCGTTGTTTCGGCGGATCAGGGGGTCTTTGAGATGAGTGGCCGCCTTTCGGTCTCCCCCAACGACAACATTTACCGCATGCGCTTCAGCCCGGTAAAACTGATGGGAATCGCCCTGGCCGACGGCTATTTCCAGTACGGCAACGGAATTTTCCACGGCAAGGTCTGGGGCGGTTTCAGCATGTTCGGCGGCACCGTCAAGGTTTCGATTCCCCAGGGCAACGAAAACGACCTGGGGACCGTGGGCCTCTATTTCAGCAAAAGCCACTGGGAGATCTATGCCGGCCGTTATGGCGGCCCCTACGTCAAAGCCCATCTGCTGATCCTGGACACCTACGGTTATCTGCATATTGGTTCCAAGGTGGGCTACGCGGTGGGCGGCGGGATCGCCTTTGAAACCCCCAAGATCTGCTTCGTCGAGGTGGCGGCCGGCCAGCTCTACGCCGACGCCCTGGTGGGAATCAGAATCTCGCCTTCCGCCCACCTGAGCGCCGATTTCCAGGCCTCGGCTGGCCTGCGCTACTGGGTGCCCTGCGGCGGCAGAAAAGGGACCATCGGCCGCTCGCTCAGGATCCACGTCGAAGCGCCGCCGGTCAAACTGGACGTCTGCACCTCCATTCCGCTCCCGCTGACCCGGGATCTCAATGTCTGCTTCAGTATTTAAAAAAGGATCGTAACCTGAGGGACAACCCATGAAGCTTTGGCATAATCTGATCTGTTGCTGCCTGGCCCTGATCATAAGCCTGGCCTTTGGCGGTTTGGCCCAGGCCAAGCAAGAGCCCGACGGCGGCCTGCTGGCGGTCTCCGACGGCCGCGGCGAGGTCCGCCTCTTCTGGTTCCCCCCTTTGGGCCAATGGCCGGAGGGAGGCTGGCGGCTCACGGGTGAAGACCAAACGGTGCTGGTGGAGCGCATCGTCCCTCTGGCGGAAACCACCCTGGCCGTGCTGAGCCGGGATGAGATCGAAGAGATCAGGGAGCTGGTCGCCAATCTGCCCGGCCCCACCGATGCGGAGGGCCGGGATCTGCTCTATGCCATCCTGGGCCTCAACGCCATGAGTTCCTTTGAACGGGCCCAGGCCCTGGGCCTGGGCTGGGTGCTGCGGGATGTCCCCGGCGGCCTTAAGTCCTACCGGGTAACCGGCTTGACCGGGGAGGGCGCAGCCGGCCGGACCGTACTCTCCTCCCCACCGGTGGACAGCCGGGTCGCCTCGCCGCTGCCCGCTCCACCGGCGCAACTGCGCGGCCAGGTGGAACCGGACGGGGTAGCGCTCTTCTGGCAGCCGCCCCCCCAGGATCCTCTGGTGCCGGTGATCGCCTACCACCTGGAACGGTTCGACGGCGGCAGAATCCCGGCCCCACTGCCGGAGTCCACCCTGATCCTCGGTCTGGAGTGGGATCTGGAAAACCCGACCCATCGGGACCCCCTGGTACCGGTGGAGCAGGAGGTGACCTATCAGGTGGCCAGTCTCGACCTCTTTGGCCGCCGCAGCCAGCCGGCAGCCACCTCTTTTTTCGTCCCCGACCTGGCGGCCCTCAAGCCTCCTTCAGAGATCACGGCCCACCCCGAGGCGGAACGGGTGGTGATCAACTGGCGCCCGGATGGCACCCCCAACACCGCCGGCTATATCGTGGAACGCTCAACCAGTTATGACGGGCTCTACAGCAACCTGACCCCCCAAGGCTTAAAACCCGACAGCAAAAGGTTCATCGACACCACGGTGATCGGCGGAGTCAACTACCACTACCGCCTGCGAGCCGTGGGACCCCGGGGCAACCTGGGGGAACCGTCGGCCCCGGCCATCGCCGCCCCCCTCAACCGCCGGCCGCCACCGGCCCCCGGCAAAGTGACCGCCGCCGTCAACCCGATCCAGGTGATTCTGCGCTGGGAGGCCGCCCAATACCCGGTGGCCGGCTACCTGGTGGAAAAGCGCGAGCGGGAGAGTGACCGCTGGTCGCGGCTCAATGCCCGGATCATCTCGGAGCGGGAATACCGTGATCAACTCAGCCCCGAAACCCACGGCACCTTCCTCTACCGGGTGATCGCGGTGGCTTACGACAATCAGCTCAGCCCCCCCAGCCGGGAGGTGGTGGTGGAGGTGGAGGATCTCTCGCCACCCCCCAGCCCCCGGGTCACCGGGTTGGACGGCAGCGACGGGCAGGTGATCATCACCTTTGAACCCGGTCCCCCCGAGCAAAAAACCGCCGGTTTTACCCTGCTGCGCGGCCTGGAATCCCGCCAGGAAGGGGTGGTGATCAAGGAGAATCTCCCGGCCCAGGCCCGTCGCTACGTGGACAACGAGGTCAAACCGGGCCAGGGCTACTGGTATGCCCTGGTGGCGGTTGACGCCAGGCAGCGGCCCAGCCAGGCCAGCCAGCGACTCCTGGTAATGGTCGCCCCCCCCGAGATCCCCACCCCCGCTAAACCGAGAGCCAAAGCCCTGACCACCCCCTTTACCCACGTGGAGATCACCTTCAAGGCCCCGCCCAAGCCATTTACGGTGGCCCTGCAACGCCAGGAAAGCAGCGACGCCCCCTGGCTGACCATCAGCAGCGGCGTCAGCGGCAGCGGCCGGCTGGTGGACGCCAACCCACCCCAACACCGCAGCTCCCGCTACCGCCTGGTCTGGCAAACGGAAAACGGCTCCGAAGGCAATCCTTCGGAGCCGGTGGAGGTACGCTGGTAGAATGACTCGATGAGATTAGATCCAGTTTATCCCTGTTATTTAAGCCTGGTTACCTTGGTAACGGCGGTCGCGGCGTTGTTGGAGGAATCACGATCATCATCGGCCACCACAACGGCGGACCAGTGAATATCGCCAGGGCTGTCTGGGGCTGTCCAGCCATGGCTTAACACCGCGGCAGAAGAGTCAGCAGGGGTGGTAAACTCGATCTCCACGCTCTCCACCACCTCGATTCTGTTACCCCTTATTACCGTCCCCTTGAGAAACAAGACCCCGGAAGCCTCACCGCTAAGGTTGTTTTTTACGCTCACTCTTATATCGGCGCTGTCACCCTCTCTAATGGTGACCGGGGCATCAAGCTCCGCAATAGTGACATCATTGCCGGCAAGCGGTGGTCCTTCCAGGTTGGGGTCCTCATATTCAATATAGAGCGTTGCGTGGTAAAGCTCCGCTCCATTGTATTCGCCCTTGATATAGACATTAAGGTCAAAATCCGGCGTCAATTTCATACCATTTTCATCATCCAGACCATCACCCGAGTGGTCCAGATAGGCATTCCAGTTTCTACTGTCTCTAAGGACCGACGGAATCATTTCCCCGGTTTCGGGGTCCGACATATCCGCCAACAAATCAATGGTTGTGGTGGTAATTTGCCCCACGGTATATTGCGGCAGCTCAACCCCTGGTAAATCCTGCCCATATTTCGCCGACTTCAACCGCCATCTCGGATTGGATCCGGCAAAAGGATCGCGGTCCAGCGTGGTATACCAGGCATTGGTGTACTGACCGTTGGCGTCGCGCAGCACCGTACCCTCTGGGATAAAATGCCCGTCACCCTCGTAGGCAGCAACCGCCGACAACCAACTCCCGTCGGGGCCGATGGTATACCGGGGCAGAATGCCGGTGGCGTTGTGGTTACCAAAACCTTCCGGGCGAATCTGGTCATTGGGGCTATTGGTGGTGGTGTGTTTAATGCTTAGTTTGGCCGCTGTAACCGTATAGCTGGCTCCGGGAGCCTTCCAGGCTGCAGGCAGCGGAATATTGGCATAAAAACGTATTGTGGTGGGCTTCTTGGTGTAATTACCCCATTTATAGAGAGGGCCCTCATCTTTCCACCTGATGGTATAGTCCATACCTTCAACAAGATCCGGCATCCAGGGGGAGTTGAGGACGTGGTCCATGACGACATAGTGCTCCGAAGACGCCTTAACCATGTTGCCGCCCAGACCGCCAAGCCATTCCCCTTTCAAGGCCCCAGTTTTGAAAAAAGGAGTCCCGGGGGTTTTAGCCTTCACCCCAATGATCTTACCGCTTCCATCATAGATATTGGCTACCCAGCCCTCTTCATGTTTGCCATCAACCGCTCTTGGCTCCATGGCCACACTGGGGTCAAAATCTTTCACATCAAAACCATAGGCGGAATCAATGGCATAATAGATCAAGCCATCCTTGGTATCCCGCTCCCCCTTGCTCATTTCCAGGCAATCGACTCCATAGTAGGAGCCAGACCCATCTCCCTGGACGTCATTGAGCGAGAAAATGTGTTGCGGAGAAATATAGGCAACCGTATTGGCCTGTTCCGCCGATGCCGGCGACCAACCAATGCCAACGACGGGCAAGCATGATAGCATGCAAACCGCTGTAGTTAATTTCCTGCCACTGTCCCAACTCATTGCAATAACCTCCTCTTTTTTGTTATAAAATCTCTCCAGTTACCTCTTGGCACGCCTCCCAGACTCAAAGACCTTTTAACGACACATACTTCCATGGGGTCAAGCCAAACGGCCATGGAGCCGTCATGGCAGTCCCCCAGGATCTGGCTGCGACCAGGTAGCACTGGGGAAATACAACCTGGTAGCACGCGCAATGATGCCGTCTGCCACCGTCTCCCCAGACCAGCAGCCGGCCTTGAATCTGCGAACCACGTCCCCGCATGCAATTATCGGTCCAGCCACGCAACTGGGAATAGCTTGCCGAAAACAAGAGGTTAATTCAGAGGTTAAAGATTACAGGATACCACTGCGTTAAGTTCGGTTTTCGGGAAACCGAACTTGGGTGAAAAAAACAACGGTTATTTAGGATTATCAATCGTCATCTTTTTTTCGAAAAAATGCCCTAGGCAAAAAACTAGAAATTCACACTTTAACATTCTGCCCCAACTGAAAGCTGTCGGCAAAAAAATAAATAAATTTT
>NZ_JBIPKH010000011.1:0-94733 GCF_044068625.1 Desulfurivibrio modestus | reverse complement strand
CCGGGCCTTGCTCTGGCTGGCCCGTAAACCCCTCCAGGGTGCCGATGCGGCGGTTAATAACGCTTACAGCACCTGGGGGCTCAATCCCTTGATGACCATCTCCCGTTTCTGGTCGTGGTTTGACTGGCACGCCATCGACGGGGTGGTTGACGGCATCGCCCGGGGCGTGCGGGGAGTCGGCGATCAGGTCCGGCATCTGCAGGCGGCCCGGTTGCAGGTCAATATTTTTTACACCGTATCCATCGTGGCAGTGCTGCTGATCCTTTACCTCTTCTCGAACTGACCGAGGTTTTAGCCTTATGGATTTTCTGCTTATAAATCAAGGGTTTCCATATCTGAGTGCCCTGGTCTTTCTGCCGCTGCTCGGTGCGTTGCTGTTACTGGCGATGCCGGGAGACAATGCCTGCCGCAACTGGTCGCTGATCGTTACGGTTCTCACCGCCTTGATCTCTCTGCCGCTCTTTTTTCTCTTCGACAGCTCCACCCATCTCTACCAGTTCGGCGAGCATCATTCCTGGATTGCGGCCTGGAATATCAACTACACCCTGGGGGTGGACGGGATCAGCCTGCTGCTGGTTTTGATGACCACCCTGATCATGCCCCTCTGCGTCCTGGGTTCCTGGCGCTACATCCAGAAGCGGGTCAAGGAGTTCATGTTCTGTCTGCTGCTGATGGAGACCGCCATGCTGGGGGTTTTCATGGCCCTGGACATCGTGCTCTTCTATATCTTCTGGGAAGCGATGCTGATTCCCATGTATCTGCTGATTGCGGTTTGGGGCGGGCCGCGCAAGATGTACGCCTCGATCAAGTTTTTCCTTTACACCCTGGCCGGCTCGGTGATGCTGCTGGTGGCGATCATCGCCCTCTTCCTCACCTCCGAGCCCCAGACCTTCAGCATCCCCATGCTGATGGAGCAGGGTTTCTCCACCACCTTCCAGATCTGGGTCTTCCTGGCCTTCTTCCTGGCTTTTGCCATCAAGGTGCCCATGTTCCCCTTCCACACCTGGCTGCCCGCCGCCCACGTCGAAGCGCCCACCGCCGGCAGCGTGATCCTGGCCTCGGTGCTGCTCAAGATGGGAACTTACGGTTTTCTGCGCTTCTGCCTGCCGATCACCCCGGAGGCCACCTTGATCTTTATGCCCTATATTCTGTGGCTGTCGATTATCGGCATTCTCTATGGGGGGTTCACCGCCCTGGCCCAGGAAGATATGAAAAAACTGATCGCCTATTCCAGTGTCGGGCACATGGGATTTGTCACCCTGGGGATCTTTGTGCTCAACACTCAGGGGGTCGAGGGGGCGATTCTGCAGATGATCAACCATGGGATCACCACCGGCGCCCTCTTCTTCTGCGTGGGAATGCTCTATGAGCGGACCCATAGTCGGGAGCTGGCCCTCAACGCCGGGGTGGGCCGCTTCATGCCGCTCTATGTGGTCTTTCTCGGTTTCTTCTCCCTCTCCTCCCTGGCCTTTCCCGGCACCAACAGCTTTGTCGGCGAATTGATGATTCTGGTGGGCGGTTTTAACCACTCGATTTTGCTGGCCGCCTTTGCCATTCCCGGCGCGGTGCTGGCGGCGGCCTATATGTTCCGCCTGCTGCAAAGGGTGATTTGGGGCGGCACCGATAATCCCAGCCATCATGGCCTTTTGGATATCAACGTTCGCGAAATCGCGGTCCTGGCGCCGCTGCTGCTCTTTGTTTTCTGGATCGGTCTCTCACCCGCACCCTTTCTGGAGGTGATGCAGGTCAGTGTTGCCCATCTGCTGGAGCAGGTCGGGGCCGCCAACGGCGGCATGACCCTGGGCCAGTTACTGCTGCCTTAACCCCATGAAGCGAGAATAGGTCGATAAATGAAGGTTCTTCTCTTTTTACCTGAACTTTTTATGCTGCTGGGCATTCTGGTGCTCTTCCACCTGAGCGTGGCCGGGGCCCATGGACGACAAGCCCGGACCGCCGCCCTGATTTTCGCCTTTGGCACGGTGCTGCTTAGCGTTTTTTCCCTGGGCCGGGAGGGAACCATCTTTTTTGCCGCCTACCAGGTCGATCTCTTCTCGCAACTCATCAAGCTGATTTTGGCCCTGGGCCTGTGCGCCGTCCTGATCATCGGCCGGGACCCCAAGGATATTGAGGATTCGATTCGGCCCGAGTATTACCTCTTCCTGCTGGGCTCCACCACCGGCCTGATGATGCTGATCAGCAGCGCCGAACTGCTGACCATGTTCATGGCCCTGGAGCTCTCCTCCTTCTGCCTCTACCTGCTGGTGCCGATGCGGGATGACCGCCAGGGGTTGCGGATTCAGATGGAAGCGGCGGTGAAATACGTAATTTTCGGGGTGGTGGCCAGCGGCGTAATGCTGTTCGGGATGAGCTACCTCTTTGCCATGAGCGGCAGCACCCATTTCAACGTGATGCTGCCCGCCCTGGTGGCAATGCTGGACAACCCGGCGGTGATGGTGGGGGTGGTGATGGTGATGGCCGGATTTTTCTATAAACTGGCCATCTTCCCCTTCCACTTCTGGGTTCCGGACGTCTACCAGGGAGCCTCCAACGAAACCACCACCTTCATCGCCTCACTGCCCAAAATCGCGGCGGCGGCCATGCTGGTCAAAATCTCCACCCTGGCGGCGCCCGGCAACAGCACTCTGGTCAGCCTGCTCACCGTCCTGGCCCTGCTCTCCATGTTCTACGGCAATCTCTCGGCCCTGGTGCAGAAGGATATCAAGCGGATGCTGGGCTTTTCCGGCATCGCCCACGCCGGTTTCATCCTGGTGGGCGTGCTCACCTTCGGCGAGGCCGGTTACGCCGCCGCCCTCTACTATGCCACCGGTTACGTGGTGATGAGTCTGGCCTGCTTCCTGGTGATCTGTAATGTCTCCAGGCAGGGCGAGAACGTAAGGATAGATGATCTCAGCGGCCTCCATCAGCGGGCCCCGCTGCTGGCCCTGGTCCTGGCGGTGGGCATGTTTGCCCTGGCCGGCATTCCGCCCTTTGTCGGCTTCATGGGCAAGTTCATGCTGCTGACCAACGCTCTGAGCCAGGGCTACCTGATGCTGGTAATACTGGCGGCCCTCAATACCGCCATCGCCATCTACTACTACCTTTCGGTGGTCCGGGTGGCCTACACCACCGAACCGGAAAGCCCGGCCGCCATCCAGCTCGATGGTTCCACCAAGGTTCTGGGTATCGCCCTGATCCTGGTAATTATCGCCCTGGGCGTCATGCCCGGCCAGGCCCTGGATCTGGCCGCCACCGCGGTCCGCACTCTCCTCTAACCGCGGGCCCCCGGCAGAAAACAGAGTATCGGCGACAATAGGGTTGACGGCAAAGCCCGACCTTGCTATATTGCCGCCGTCTTCCATTCCCGGGTAGCTCAGTTGGTAGAGCAGGTGGCTGTTAACCACCCTGTCGGGGGTTCGAGTCCCTCCCCGGGAGCCAAACTGACAGCAAAAGGTCCACGATCTGTTTCGTGGGCCTTTTTTTATGTCCAAAGCTGGAGCGTCCGCAAACGGTTTCGACTTTGCCTTGACGATTTAGGCTTTTTACGGTCAATTACACGATTTGACAGCAAACAATTAAACCGCCAACCGCCGTCGAGATCTTAACCGGGGAGCAGCAAAATGGAGAATAACGATTCCTCTTATGGCTGGAGTGAAGAGCTGGGGGGTTCCCTGCTCAGCAAACTGAAAGAGGACCTTAAGCAGGCGGTTCGCGGTAAGGATGAGGACCGCAAAAGCACCATTCGCCAAATCATCAGTGAGTTTCCCAAGTTGACGGTGCCCATTACCCTGGAGTCTGGCAAAAAGAGCACCCGGCTCAAGAAGGATGATGAAATCAGCAATGATGACATTCTGGGGGTGATCGCCGGGCTGGTGAAATCTGAAAAGACCACTCTGGAATTGCAGAAGAAAGAGAGTTCCCCCTACCTGGAGATTCTCCATACCTACCTGCCCCAACCGGCCAATGAAGAGGAGATCAGGGCCTGGGTCCGCGATAACATCGATTTGGCCAGCTTCAAGACCCCAATGCAGGCCATGGGTCCGATCATGAAACATTTCGGCAAGAAGGCCGACGGTAACCTGGTGAAAAAGGTGCTGGCCTCCCTGGCCCGGTAATGCTCTTGTTTTTTTGAGCGATGACCACCGCCCCCTTGAGCCAGCTGCCCACCTTAAGCGCCAGGGGTGAAGTGGCCCGGCGGGGTCCGGCCGCCTGGGCCCGGGCCGGCCTCGATCTCCTCTACCCGCCGCGCTGCCTGGGATGTCAGGTCCCCCTTCCCCACTCGCTGCCGCCCCTGTTCTGTGCCGACTGCTTGGGGCAGATCTATCTTCTTGCTTCACCGCTTTGTTCCCGGTGCGGGCTGCCCCTGCCCGGTGGGTCTGGACCTGATCATCACTGCGGGGCCTGTCTGCGTAAGCCCCCCCGCTTCCAAAGGGCCAGGGCGGCGGTTTTTTACGACCCGCCCATGGCCAGGGCGATTCAGGCCTGGAAATATGGCGGTGAACTGGCCGGAATGGCCACCTTTGCCACCCTGGCCCACCATGCTCCCGCCGTTGCTCAACTGGCCGCAAGCGACTACATTCTGCCGGTGCCCCTCCACCGGCGGCGCCTGCGGCAACGAGGCTTCAACCAGGCCCTGCTCCTGGCCCGGGCCATCTTCCCCCGGGACCAGAGCAAGATCCGGGCTGATCTTCTGCTCCGGCAACGCTGGACCGAACCGCAGACTGGTATGGATGGGAGCCAACGACGCCTGAACCTGCGGGGCGCCTTCACTCTTCGCCAACCGGTAAAAGTAAAAAACCGGCGAATTCTGCTGGTGGATGACGTGCTCACCACCGGCAGCACCGTCAATGAATGCGCCAAGGTCCTGACGGCGGCCGGGGCCGCCGCCATCGAAGTTCTAACCCTGGCCCGGGTAAGGGAGTAGGATACAAATGAAGGTTAATGGAGTTGACTACCGCACCATCTGGCCCGATTCCGCCGATCCTCGGGTGATTCGAATAATCGATCAACGGCGGCTGCCCCATCGCCTGGTGGAGGTCGAACTGCGAACGGTGGCGGATTTCGCCCGGGCCATTGGGGAGATGTATGTGCGGGGAGCGGGGTTGATCGGTGCCACCGCCGCCTTCGGCATTTACAGCGCCACCCTGGCCGCCCCTGCCTCCGACCCCTGGCCCTTTATCCGACAGGCCGCGGCCACCCTGATCGCCACCCGGCCCACGGCCAGCAACCTTGCCTGGGCGGTGGGCCGCCAGCTCAAGGCCCTGGAGGGTCACGCCACCGTCCACTCCCTGCGCCAGGCCAGCTTCTCCCTGGCCTGCACCATCGCCGATGAGGATGCCGAGTTCTGTCGTCGCATCGGCGAACACGGGCTGGAGCTGTTGCGGGAGATTAGCCGCCGCAAAGGGGGGGCTCCGGTAAATATCCTTACCCATTGCAATGCCGGCTGGCTGGCCTTTGTTGATTACGGTTCGGCCACTGCCCCGATCTACGCCGCCCACCGGGCCGGCGTTCCGGTGCATGTCTGGGTGGATGAGACCCGTCCCTGGCTTCAGGGCGCGCGACTTACCGCTTGGGAGCTGGCCGGTGAAGGGGTGCCCCACACCCTGATCAGCGACAACTCCGGCGGCCACCTGATGCAGCAGGGGGCGGTGGATCTGGTGCTTGTCGGCACCGATCGCACCACCCGCTGCGGCGACGTGGCCAACAAGATCGGGACCTATCTCAAGGCGCTGGCGGCCCATGATAATAACGTGCCCTTTTACGTCGCCCTGCCCTCCTCCACCTTCGACTGGCAAATTTGCGACGGCTTGCGGCAGATTCCCATTGAAGAACGCTCCGGCGATGAGTTACGCTATGTGCATGGTTTGACCGATGGGGGTCAGGAGGACCGGGTGCTGATCTGCCCGGCCAATACCCCCACCTTGAACCATGGCTTTGATGTCACCCCTGCCCGCCTGATCACCGGCTTAATCAGTGATCGCGGAATCATGCGGGCCGAGGAGGCCGACATCCTCAGACTTTACCCAGAGCATAAACCCCGATAAATTTTTCCCCGCGGAGGAGCAAATGGCTGACCAAACCCATCACCATCACGAACCGGAAGACCCCACGGTCTGCAGCAAAGTAGGCTATTTTTTTATTGCTGTGGTGGCCGTGCTCTTTCTGCTGGCTCTCTACAACTAACCGGCGGATGACCAACCCATCAGCCCCGCAAATCTTGCTTGACCATGACCACTGACAGGATTAGAATGCGATGTGGTATTATGCTATAAACTTCAACCGGGAGGCAAAAGCGGTTCGCTACAGCGAGCGACCCACTAAGCCCATGAAATCAAGATCATTATGGATAGCGGCCGGTTTATGTGCCGCCCTGGTGACTTCGCCTGGCCATTCCCTGGCGGCTGACGATGGCCCAGAGCCCGGTGGCCGATTTTACACCCCTCTGCTCAGCCGCTTGCTTCCGGGGTTGGGTGGAGAATCCGAAACCATGAGCAGTTCTCCCGCTTCAACTACTAGATTTCATTTGGGGTTTTTTACAACTGAACTCAAATCACCCCATCTGACTATCGGTGACCAGGAATCCAGCACCTCCTACCTGGCCCAGCTGCCGGTACGGCAATCCACCACCGGCATCGCCGACTTGGGCTACGGCTCCTACTACGGGGCGACGCGGCTTGATGTGAGCCGTTTTACCAACACCAGCGACAGCTATTCCCTGACTCCCCAGCGCTCCGGCGAAAAACTGAATTTGAGCCTGGAGGCGGGTGGGCGGCATGAAGACTTAAGCGCCGGGATGCTTTACGCCTATCGCAGCAGCCTGGCCCAACACGACCCCGAGCCTGGCGTCGCACCCTACCCCATCTATATTTTCACCCCCATGGGCGGCTATGACGGCAGTTTGGGCGAACGCAGCCATGATGGCCATGCGGTTTTTCTCTACCTGGGCTATAATCTTTCCCAGCAGTTGAACATTCGCGGGACCCTGGGCCTGGCGAAGACCAGTACCCGGTTCGGCGATGAAGGTAACCTGCGCCCTGCGGAACAAAGCCGGCGTTGGGGGGTTGATTTAGCCGCCACCTATCGCTTGCTGGACAATCTGGTCTACGAGGCCCATTTGGGCTATGTCAGCATCGAAGACAGCGTCGTTGCCGCCGCTTCCCAGAACGCCGGCACCGATGCCGTCCCCCTCTCTTCCAGCGCCCCACCCGCCTCCCTTTATCAGATCGGCAGCCACATCAGGATGACCTTCTAAGTCTCTTCTCACTCCGGCGGCAACAATTCGTTGAAGTAGATAATCGAAGGGTAGTTGCGGGAAAATGATGCCGTGGTTCGACTGCTGGCCCGGGCCACATGGATCAGGTGAGCCAGCCCCCCGCGTTGGGCCGCGTCCAGCACCCGCTCGGTGTCATCGGCCAGCATGGTCCGCCGGTTGTCATAACCCAGCCGTTTTTGCAGCAGGGGCCAGAAAGCGGCTTCCTCCTTGGCCAACCCGATCTCCTCGGCGCAGATCACTTGATCGCAGTAGGGAAGCAATGACGCCTTGGCCATTTTGATTTGCAGGGTTTTGTGATGGGCGTTGGTTACCAGGCAGAGGTGCTTTTTTCGTTCCCGGCAAAACTTCATAAATTCATGCACATGGGGGTGAACCGCCACCAGGACATCCACCCGGCGCTTCAGCTCGGGGATATCCAGGCCCAGCACCCCCGACCAGTAGTCGAGGTTGGTCCAGGCCAGGGTCCCCTCCCGGCGGTCATATTCGAGGCGCAAGCGGTGGCGGGCCTCCTCGACCTCCAGGTCGTGGACCAGGGCGTAATTTTCCGGCAGATAGGAGTGCCAGAAGTAGTCGTCAAAGTGGCGGTCCAGCAGGGTCCCATCCATGTCCAGGAGCACGGTATCGATCTGCTCCCAGTCCAGGCGGGGCTCAATTCTTTCCACGGCAGGCATGGCGGCATCTCCTGGCAAAATCGCCAACGGTTTATCGGAGTTTCACGGCAGGATCAAGGAGCCGCGCAGGGCGGCCAACGATTCCAAGCGCTGGCCCCGTAGATATTCCTCGATTCCCCGGACAATCTCTTGGCTGGCGCCGGGGTTGACAAAATTAGCGGTGCCTACCTGGACGGCGGTGGCCCCCGCCACGATAAATTCCAGGGCATCCACCGCATTCATGATCCCGCCGATTCCGATTACCGGAATCTTGACGCAATTGGCCACCTGCCAGACCATGCGCAGGGCCACCGGTTTGATGGCGGGCCCCGACAGCCCGCCCACCACGTTGGCCAACTTGGGCCGCCGGCTGCGCAGATCAATGGCCATGCCCAGCAGGGTGTTGATCAGCGAAACCGCATCGGCTCCACTCTCTTCCGCCGCCCGGGCCATGGCCCCTATATCACTGACATTAGGTGAGAGTTTGAGAATCAAGGGCAGGCTGGTGGCCTGCCGTACCGCTTTGGTCACCGCCGCCGCCATGGCCGGGTCGGTCCCAAAGGCCACCCCACCCTGCTTGACGTTGGGGCAGGAGATGTTGACCTCCAGGGCGGCAATCCCCTCGGCCTGGTCCAGGCGGGCCGCCAGCCGGCCATACTCCTCAACACTGTTGCCCAGAATGTTGACCACCACCGTGGCCCCGGCGTTCTTGAGCCAGGGAAGCTTGCGAGCCAGAAACTGCTCCACTCCGACGTTTTCCAGGCCGATGGCATTCAGCATGCCGCAAGAAGTTTCCACAATCCGGGGAGGAGGGTTCCCCGCCCGGGGCTCCAGCGAGATCCCCTTAACCACCACCGCCCCCAGCTGATGCAGATTGACAAAGGGGTAAAACTCCGCCCCGTAGCCGAAGGTGCCCGAGGCGGTCATTACCGGATTGCTCAATCGCAGCGAACCGATCCGGACCGCGAGATCCGGCTGGTCGGGGGCGGGGGAGATCCGCTCCACGGTTACCTGGGTATCGGAATCGGTGCTGCTGTTTCCCTTGCTGCTGGCCGCCATTTTGTCCACCCGGTGATTTTTTACTAATTAGGCTTGTTCACGATGGCCACACAATGTCAGTGGCCGCGAATACCGGCCCATCCTTACAGACATGCGCGTAACCATCTGTTTTTGTGGTAGTTTTAACCGCACAACCCAGGCAGGCGGAGATACCGCAGGCCATCATGGTCTCCAGGGAAACCTGGCAAGGCCACTGCCGGGCGGCGCAATGGGACGCCACCGCCGCCATCATCGGCGTCGGTCCGCAGCAGTAAACCTGATACTTATCCCCGGAAAGATGAAGGGGGAGCAGTTCGGGAATCAAACCACCATGGCCCAGGGTGCCATCATCGGTGGCCAAGCGCGGATGCAGCCCCATCATCTCGAATTCACGAGCCAGTTGGCGCAGATCGGCGGCAGTTCTGGCGCCCAGCAGGACAACTATCTCCTCCGGTGGCTCGGCCCGCCGCAGTAATTCCCGGGCCAGAAAAAAGAGAGGGGCGATCCCCATCCCTCCACCCACCAGGCAGATGCGCTCCCCGCTTTGGAGAGAAAAGCCCCGTCCCAGGGGTCCCACCACCCCCACCACCTGACCGGGCTCCAGGTTGGCCAAGCGTCTGGTGCCCTCACCAAAGACCTTGAACAGGACCTGAATTCGCCCGTCGGCCATCCGCTGGTGGATGGAAAAGGGCCGACTCAGCAGGGGGTCCAAGGCGGCCCCGGCCCGCAGCATGACAAACTGGCCGGCCCGGGCCTTGTCCGCGATCTCCGGGGCAACCAGAGTGAGCCGAAAGATATCGGCACTGATCTGTTCTTTTTTGCTGATCTCGGCGCTGAACTGACCGCTCATCATCTGCTCCCGCCGGAAGTTCCGGCACATATCATCGCATAATTAAGCTGATAACTCTCTCAAGATCATCGGGCGAGAAGTATTCGATCTCCAGTTTACCCCGCTCTCCATTCTGCACCAGGCGAACCCGGGTGTCAAAATGCCGAACCAGGTCGGCAGTCAGGGAGCGGCAATGGGAATCGGGAATGGCCCCCCGCTTCTTACGGGCTTCCGCCTGGGCTCCCCTCCCTCGGGAACTCCCCTGCCCGGCTTTCTTACGGCGAACCAACTCCTCGGTTTGCCGGACGCTCAACCCCTGCTCAATCACCCGGTCGCGAACTTCCCGCATCAGCTCTTCGTGCTCCAGGGCCAGCAGCACCCGGGCATGGCCCATGCTCAACCGACCCTGGGCCAGATCCTCCTTGGCAAAGGGGGGTAACTGGTTGATCCGCAGGGCGTTGGCCACGGTGGAGCGCTCCTTGCCCACCCGCCTGGCCACCTCTTCCTGGGTCAGACCATACTCCTGAACCAGCCGCAGATAGGCCTCGGCCTCCTCAAGGGGGTTGAGGTCCTGGCGCTGGATATTCTCCACCAAGGCCAGCTCGAGCTGATCGCGGGGGGAGACATCCTTGACCAGAACCGGCACCTTCTCCAGCCCGGCCCGCCCGGCGGCCCGCCAGCGCCGCTCGCCGGCAATAATCTCGTAACGTTCCTCAGGGCCATCGAGGCGCCGCACCACCAGGGGCAGCAACACCCCCTGCTCCCGGATCGACTCGGCCAACTGCTCCAGAGCCGCATCATCCACCTGTTTCCGCGGCTGGTGCGGATTGGGGGCAATCAGCTCGATGGCGCATATAAAATAGGAGCGAGCCTCCTCCTCATCACGGGAGGGCAAAAGAGCGCCCAAACCTTTGCCCAAGGGACTTCGCTTTACCATGAAACATCCTCCTCCTTGCGGTATCTCAGCCGGGACCTTACCTGCACCTTACCCGACCGGCTGTTTCTGCTGCTGCCTATGGCGGGCCAGAAACTCCCGGGCCAACTGCACATAGCTGACCGCCCCGCTGGAGCGTCGATCATAGAGAATCACCGGCTTACCATGGCTGGGGGCCTCGCTGAGCCTGACATTGCGGGGGATAACCGTGCGGTAGGATTGGCCCTTAAAGTGGGACTCCACCTCACTGGCCACCTGGTGGGTCAGGCGGTTGCGACCATCAAACATGGTGAGCAGCAGCCCCTCGATGGCCAAGCGATTGTTGTAGGAATTTTTCACCAGCCGGATGGTCCGCACCAGCTGGCTCAGCCCCTCCAGGGCGAAATACTCGCACTGCATGGGGATAATCACCGAATCGGCCGCAGTGAGGGCGTTGATGGTCAGCAACCCCAGGGATGGGGGGCAGTCGATGAAAACAAAGTCGAACTCCCCGCGCACCGGTTCCAGCAAATTGTCCAGGTAGCGCTCCCGCTTGCTGGCCGCCATCAGCTCAACTTCCACCCCGATCAAGTCAATGCGGCTGGGCAGGACGAAGAGCTTACCGTTCATCTCCGCCACTTCAACAATGGCCGCCGCCGCCGTGACCTCCTCCACCAGGCAGTGGTAGAGATGGTGAACCCCCTCCCCCGTCCCCGGCTGGCAGCCCAACCCGCTGGAGGTATTGCCCTGGGGATCGGCATCCACCACCAGCACCCTGCGCCCCAAGGCCGCCAGCGACGCGGCCAGATTTATGGCGGTGGTGCTTTTACCCACCCCACCTTTCTGGTTGGCCAGCGCCACCACCTTGGCCCTGCGGGCCACCCCACCTTTCGCCTTCTCCATAGCGCCACCTCCGTTTGCGCCATATAACACCATTTCGCGCAAACGGCCAAGTCCATTTCGGGCCGCGCCCCCTGTTCACCAAATGATGTTTCACGTGAAACATCGCCATATATCACGTATAAACAACATGATAAGCCAAAACCAAACGGGGTCAGAGCCCAAAAGCCGGCAACGACAATCGCTCACACCTCGAGGAGGGCGCGTAAGAGTTGAGTGGTACGGACCATGGAGGTCAAGGTTATCGACTCGTCGGTGGTGTGAACGTCGGTCATGCCAATGCCCAAAATGGCGGTGGGGAAGCCGTGGGAGTTAAAGATGTTGGCATCGCTGCCACCGCCGGCCACAGTGCAGGCCAACGGGCGGTTAAGCAGGGTCGCGGCCCGTTTAAGGCGGGCAACGGGGAGAGCGTCGTCGACAAGGCGCATGGTGGGGAACTGCTCAACAAAATCGAACTCCAGGCGGGCGGAAAAAACCGAGGGGCCACTAATGCCGGCCGGCAGGGAGCCGTGGCTGACCAGCACGTCACGGAAATGCTCCTCAATGGCCGTTGTATGCCGGGCCAATAGCTCCCGGCTGTGGCTGCGAACCTCTCCCTCCACCCAGGCCAGGTCGGGCACAATATTGGTGGCCTTACCACCACCGATCAGGCCGATATTGGCGGTACTCTCCGGGTCCAGACGCCCCCAGGGAAGCTCGGCGATGGCCCGGGCAATCAGCTGAATGGCGCTGACCCCCTTTTCGGGGTGCAAGCCGGCATGGGCGGCCAAACCCCGGACCCGGGCCGTAAAATGGTTGGAGGCCGGAGCGGCGATCACCGCCAGGTCGATCCCGGCGCTATCCAAGGCGAAGCCGGCCCGGGCCCGGAGCAGGCGAAAATCGAGGTTTTTCGCCCCCAGCAGACCGATCTCCTCACAGGTGGTGAAGATAAACTCCAAAGGGGGGCGGGGGCCGCCATCCTCCTTGAGGCTGCGGGCCAACTCAACCAGCATGGCGATCCCCGCCTTGTCGTCGGCCCCCAAAACGGTGGCCCCGGCACTGGTAAAGGTCTCACCGCTGCGGTGAACCCGTACCCCCCGGGCCGGCTCCACGGTATCGAGATGGCAGTTAAAAAAGAGAGGAGGGAGCTCCCCATCGCCACCGATGCGCACCACCAGGTTGCCGGTATCGGAGCCGGTGGCAGCGGCGGAAGCATCCTCCAGAATCTCGGCTTTGAATTCAGTGGCGAACAAACCGCGGAGAAAAGCGGCCAGGCGGCCTTCCCGGCGGGAGGGGCTGTCGATCTCACAGAGCCGAACAAAGATGTCGGCCAGACGTTCTGGCTGCAGAGGCATGGAGCTCTTTCCTTAAGCTATTTAAATCAAAAAGTTGATTCGAGTAATAATACAACAGAGTTTAGCCGGGGAAAAGGGGGTAAAACGATTGCCGCTTGCCAGGCGGCCAAAAGCAAGGCTATGATGCGGGGAGATCCTCGCTCCATGGGGAACAAGGTAAAATATCAACGCAAGAGGAGTAAATCATGGCCATCTTCAAGTGTGAAAAATGCGGCGCCAGCAAGGAAGGGCGGTGCAAACCCCAAAAATGCCCCCAATGCGGCGAAAAGGGCTGCATGATCAAGACCGAGGCCGCCGCCGGCGGCGGCGGCAAATGCGGCAGTGGCTGCAAAAACCGTAAATAACCGGCCAGAATGAGCCAGAAAGCGGTTAAACGATGACTCTTCCCGCCGAATTCCGGATCACCTTTCTGCCGGCAGGGAGAACGGTATGGGGCCGGAGAGGGGAGAGCCTGATCGCGGTGGCCCGACGGGCCGGGCTCCATGTCAACGCCTCCTGCGGCGGGGACGGGGTCTGCGGCAAATGCCGGGTGATCGTGGAAGAGGGCGGGGTGACCGGCGGGGGCGGGGAGAAGATCAGCCCGGCCGACTACGGCGCCGGTCACCGCCTGGCCTGCTGCTCGCTGATTGAAAGTGATCTGACCGTCAGGATTCCGGCGGAATCGGGACTGGGGACAGGGGGGCTGACCACCGACGTGGCGGCCCGCAACCGGGCCCGAATGCACGTTTACGATATCGATGAATTGCGGCAAAACGGGCTCTTTCTGCCGCCGGTGGAGAAATTTTTTCTCGAACTGCCCCGGGCCAGCCATGCCGATAACATGGCCGACGCCGCCCGGATCACCACCGCCCTCAACCACCAGTATGGAGAGCGGGGGATGATAATTCCCCTGCCGGTGCTGCGCAAAATCCCCGGCGCCATAAGGGGCGACGACTTCCGAGTGACGGTGACCCTGGCCCGCCCGGTACGCCGGGGCAATAATTTCATCCTCGATATTCAGGCCGGCAACTGGACCCAGCGCAATTTCGGGCTGGCGGTGGATATCGGCACCACCTCGATTTACGCCATCCTCATCGATCTCAACAGCGGCAAGGTCCTGGCCCGGGGCGGGGACTACAACGCCCAGCTCGGCTACGGCGAGGATGTGATCTCCCGGATCATCCATGGCGAAAAGCCGGGCGGACTTGAGCAGATGCAAAAATTGGTGGTGGGGACCATCAACCAGGTTCTCGACAGCCTGCTGGCCAGGGCCCACCCCCCTGGGGAGCAGAAGCAGGGCAGGGTACGTCGGGAAGAGATCGGCTCCCTTACTCTGGCGGCCAACACCACCATGACCCACCTGTTGCTGGGCCTTGATCCGCGCCATATCCGCCGGGCCCCCTATGTGCCGGTGAGTACCTTCCTGCCCCCGGTGCGGGCCGCCGACCTGGGAATCAACCTGCCCAACCACACGGTGGCCCTGGCCTATCCCGCCATCTCCAGCTATGTGGGGGGAGACATCGTGGCCGGGGTGATGGGCTCGGGGATGTATCGCACCGACAAGGTGACCCTCTACATCGATATCGGGACCAACGCCGAGATCGTCATCGGCAACCGGGAGTGGCTGGTCTGTGCCGCCTGCTCGGCTGGTCCCGCCTTCGAAGGAGGGGGGATTACCCATGGGATGCGGGCAAGCCGGGGGGCGATCGAAGATTTCCAGCTTGATCCGGCCACCCTGGAGCCCACCCTGACCACGGTGGGCCACCAGCCGCCGCTGGGGATCTGCGGCTCCGGCCTGCTGATCCTGATCGCCACCCTTTTCGAGCACGGGATCATCGATAGCCGCGGCAAATTCAACCGGAAACTCACCTCCCCCCGCCTGCGGGCCGGCAACAGCGGCTGGGAATATCTGCTGGCCGCAGCGGGGGAGAGCGGCACCGGGCATGACCTGGTACTCAACGAGGTGGATATCGAGAACTTTATTCGGGCCAAGGCGGCGATCTACGCCGGGGCCAAGACCCTGGTGGAGGAGGTGGGGCTGGCCATGGCCGACCTGGAGCAGGTGATCCTGGCCGGGGCCTTTGGCAGCTATCTTGACCTGGACGCGGCGATCACCGTGGGGCTGTTGCCCGAGATCGAGGCGGAGAAGATCCTCTACGTGGGTAACGGCTCGCTGATGGGTGCCTGGATGAGCGAAATGAGCAACCATATCCGCCGGGACGTGGTGGCGGTGGTGCGGCGCATGACCAGCTTCGAACTCTCGGAGGTACACGCCTTCCAGGAGCAGTACACCGCCTCCCAGTTTCTCCCCCACACCAATCTGGATCTCTTCCCCGCCGTCAAGGGCCGGCTGGCCGCAAGAAACAAACCGCTCTGATCAGGAGGGGAAAGGGAGTTGCCGCTCAAGCTCGGTCAGCAATTCGGCAAGGGGCCGGTGGGTATCGATGGTCAACAGTTGGCCGGGGGCCAGTTCACTGGGGGGCTGAAATTTCTCCCGCTGGCGCAGGTAGATCTCCCAGCGACCGTCGGAAACCGCCCGGGGGTCCCGGGCCCGCAGGTTCAAACGCTCTTTTTTGACCTGATCGGAACAGTCACAGAGAATAAAATGGCAGGCAACCCCCAAACGCTGAGCCAGGGCCAACACCCGTCGCCGCTCATCCCGATCCAGATAGGAGGCATCGAGAACCACGCTCCGGCCCCGATTCAATTGCTCCTCGGCCCGATCCAGCAAAGCGTCGTAGGTGCGGCGGGTAAACTCCGGGGTGTAGATCCCCCCCTCGGCCCCCTCCTTGCAGTCGGTGGTGGGGGCCAGACCCGCCAGCTCCTTGCGCACCACATCGGAGTTGTAGTGGGGAATCCCCAAGTGACGCGCCCAGGCCGTCGCCAAGGTGCTTTTGCCGGTGGCGATCAGCCCCCAGAACAGATAAATTCGGGGAGAGTTAGACCGAGTGGGCATAACGCTCGGCCAATTTGAAATAGCGGGCGGCCTGCTCCAGGGAGCGGGTTTTGGTGGCCGCGTCCACCTCCGGGGCGTGGGCGGTGAACAAACCGATCTTGCCCCGGACATAGGCCCGGTAGCAGCAGTAGAAGGGCAGCATGGCCGCCAACTGGGGATCATCGGCCTGGCGGGCGAACTCCGCCACGAAGAAAGCCGCCAGCTCCTCCTGGCCGTGGAAGTCGAGATCCATGGCCAGGAAGGCGATATCGGAAGCGATATCGCAACAGCGGAAACGCTGGTTGAATTCGATGCAGTCGAAGATATGGACCTGGTCGGGGGCAAAACAGATATTGGCCGAATAGAGATCGCCATGACCCTCGCGGATCCGGCCGGCTTTCTGCCGGGCGGCAAAAAGCTCCTCCTGCTTAAGGAAGTCACGGGCATAGGCGCTGATTAGCTGGAACTGCTCCCGACTCAGGGCGGGACCACCGACAAAGGCCTCGGTCTGCTCGAAATTTTCCAGCACGTTGACCGCCACTGCCTGGGCACTGCCCAAAGCGGTAACCTCGGGGCCGCCCTCGGCCTGGCGATAGAAAGGGACCAACCGGGCAATGATCCGCTCCAGGTGGGCCCGGGTCAGCTCCCCTCGCTGCAGCAACCCGGCCATCATCCCCGCTTCCGGCATCCGGGCCATCATCACCAGATACTCCACCGGCGTCCCGGCCGCCTCCTCCCCGGCCCCGCTGCCCAGGGAAAAAGCGCCGGCGGCCCCCTGGTACAAACCCAGGACCGCCTGGTAGATCTCCGGGCAGAGCCGCCGGTTTAGGCGCAACTCCTCGGCACAGAAATGGCGCCGTTTCTCCAGGGTTGAAAAATCGAGAAAACCGAAATCCACCGGCTTTTTCATCTTATAGACAAATTCACCGGCCAAAAAAACGTAGGAGATATGGGTCTGGACCAGCTCCACCTCGCTTACCGGATGGGGATAGCTTGCCGGATCCAGTAAAAAACGCACCGCCGCCGGCAACTTCTCCCGATCATGATCACTCATTATACTTGCTCCTTCCAATCCGGGCGCAAGCCCAGCTCGGTCAACTGTTTACGGGCCACCGACGAGGGGGCTTCGGTAAGGGGGCAGGTCGCCTTCTGGGTTTTGGGGAAGGCGATCACGTCACGGATCGAGTCGCGGCCGGCCAGAATCATCAGCAACCGATCCAGTCCGAAGGCCATCCCCCCATGGGGCGGGGCTCCCAGTTCCAGGGCCTGAACCAGGAAGTCGAATTTGTCCTTGATCTCCTCGGGGGTGATCCCCAGGGCGGCAAAAACCGTCTCCTGAAGATCCTTGCGGTGGATCCGGATCGAACCGCCACCGATCTCGGTGCCGTTGAGCACCAGATCGTAAGCCCGACTCCGCACCTTGCCCGGCTCAGTGGCCAGCAGGGGCAGATCCTCCTCCACGGGGGCGGTGAAGGGGTGGTGGACGGCCACGTGGCGTTTGGCCTCATGATCGTACTCCAGGAGGGGAAAATCGGTGACCCAGACAAAGGAGAAATCATCCCTGCTGACCAGCTTTTCCCGCCGGGCCAGCTCCAGGCGCAACTCCGAGAGGGCCTGGTGAACCACCCCCGGCTGATCGGCGACAAAGAAGAGTAGATCATCGGCTTCGGCGCCCAGGGCGGCCACCATGGCGGCCTGCTCCTCGGGGGTGAAAAACTTGGCGATGGGTGATTGCCACTGGCCGTCGGCCTTGATCTTAACCCAGGCCAAACCTTTGGCGCCGAACTGGCCGGCATAGGCGGTGAGATCGTCGAGATCCTTGCGGGAGTAGTGGGCGCAACCCTTGGCGTTGATACTTTTGATCATCCCGCCCTGTTCGACGATATTGCGGAACACCTGCAGGCCGCAATTTTTGACGATCTCGGTCAGCTCCACCAGTTCCAGGCCGAAGCGCATATCGGGGCGATCGGTGCCAAAGCGGGCCATGGCTTCGCCGTAGGTGATCCGGGGGAAGGGGGGGGAGAGCTCCACCCCCAGGGCGGCCTGGAACACCTCGCGCATCATCCCCTCGGCCACCAGATAGATATCCTCCTCGTCGATGAAGGAGAGCTCGAAGTCGACCTGGGTGAATTCGGGCTGACGATCGGCCCGCAGATCCTCGTCACGAAAGCAGCGCACAATCTGGTAGTAACGATCCATCCCCGCCACCATCAGCAACTGCTTGAAAAGCTGGGGCGATTGGGGCAGGGCGAAGAAACGGCCCGGGTTGACCCGGCTGGGCACCAGGTAATCGCGGGCTCCCTCCGGGGTGGAACGGGTCAGCACCGGGGTTTCGATCTCCAGAAAATCCTGGCCGTTGAGGTAGGCACGGATGGCCTGGGAGACGGTGTGGCGCAGCACCATGTTGGCGGCCATGGCCGGCCGGCGCAGGTCGAGATAGCGGTACTTGAGACGCAGGGTATCTGCCACCTCGACCTCTTCATCCAGGGGAAAGGGCGGGGTCTGACTCTGGTTCAGGATCCGCAGCTCGCTGACCATCACCTCGATCTCGCCGGTGGCCAGCTTAGGATTGGTCATCCCCTCGGGCCGGGCCGCCACTCTGCCCTTCACCGCCAGCACCCACTCGCTGCGCAGGGCATGGGCCTTGGCGTGGACCTGGGGGTTGATCTCGGGGTTGAACACCACCTGGGTGATCCCCCGGCGATCCCGCAGATCGATGAAGATCACCCCGCCATGGTCGCGGCGGCGCAGCACCCAGCCCATCAGGGTGACCTCCTCGCCGATATTGCCCTTGTTGAGGATGCTGCAGTGATGAGTGCGTTTGAGGGTACCCATGGATTCCATGGAGAAGACTCCTTTTTATATTGAGATCAATAAATTAGAAAATCGAAACCGTTTCAGTTGGTCCCGGCCAGGGCTGAAAGCAGCTCGCCCTGGTCATCGCTGAGGACCACGCTTTTTTCGCTCTTGTCGGTCATGTCCCGCAACACCGCCCGCCCCTGGTTAAGTTCATCCTCGCCCAGGATCAGAACCCGGCGGGCTCCCAGGCGATCGGCCTGCTTCATCTGACTTTTGAGGCCCCGGCCCTGCAGATCCATCGCCGCCCGCAAACCCCGGCTCCGGCACTGATGGAGCAGGGTGAAGCCGTAAGCGGCGGCGGGTTCGCCCAGGCAGGCGATGAACAGATCGGGCCCGACGGGGGTGATCTGTTGCCGCTCCTGGATCAGCAGTACCAGCCGCTCCATCCCCATGGCAAAGCCGATCCCGGGCAGATCCTGGCCGCCCAGCTGTTTGATCAGCCCGTCGTAACGCCCGCCGGCCCCCACCGCGCTTTGGGCCCCCAGAGCGTCGGTGAGCAGCTCGAAGGTGGTGCGGTTGTAGTAATCCAGGCCCCGGACCATAAAGGGGTTCAGGCGGTAGGGGATCGCCAGGGCGTCAAGATCATGGCGCACCGCCTCCAGGTGCTGCCGGCAAGGTCCGCAAAGGGCGTCGAGAATGGAGGGCGCGTCGGCATTGATCCGGCGGCAGTTGGCGCTCTTGCAGTCAAGCACCCGCAAAGGATTGCTGCTTGCGCGGCGCTTGCAATCATCGCACAGCTGCTCCCGGCGGGCCTGGAGATAATCGACCAACTGCCGACGGTAGTCGGGCCGGCACTCGGGACAGCCCAGGGAGTTGAGCTCCAGGCTGACCGTCAACTCCAGCTCGACGGCCAGCAGCCAGGCCATGGCGATCACTTCGGCATCCAGCCGGGGGTGGTCGGCCCCCAGGGCCTCGACACTGAGCTGGTGGAACTGGCGCAACCGCCCCTTCTGCGGCCGTTCATGGCGAAACATCGGGCCGATGGTGAAAAGCCGGCTCACGGGCCGGCGCAGATGGAGGGCGTGCTCGATAAAGGCGCGGAGTACCGGAGCGGTCCCCTCGGGGCGCATGGTCAGCGACTCGCCGTTGCGGTCGGTGAAGGTGTACATCTCCTTTTCGACGATATCGGTGGCCTCGCCGATGGAGCGGGCAAAGAGTTCGGTCCTCTCCAGGATCGGCACCTTGATCTCCTCGAAGCCGAAGCGCTGGAAAATATCCCGGGCCTTCTCCTCAACCCGCTGCCAGATCACCACCTCATCGGGCAAGATATCCTTAAAGCCTTTCAGGGCCTGCATAGAAAAATATGTCCTTTTCGCGAAGTAAAAGGGAGGGGCCGCAACCGGCCTCGGTTCGCCCAAAAAGGTGGATTTTTAGCGCAATAACCAGGAAAAGTCAAGCAACCCGTGGGGTGGTTGACTTAACCCCGGAGCGAGCGTCCCTCAGGAACTCAGGCCCAGGGCTTCATGAACGGTTTTGATGCAGCGATCCATGATCACCGCCAATCCGGCGGCCTCGGCCAGGGCGGCGGCCTCCTGATTGATGATCCCCTCCTGCAGCCAGACCGTTTTCGCCCCCAGGCCGATCGCTTCCCGCACCACCGACAACACCTGCTCGGAGCGGCGGAAGATCACCACTATATCCACCGGTCGGCCAATGGCTGCCAGCTCGGGATAGCAGGGCTGGGCGAGAATTTCCCTCTGGCCGGGATTGACCGGGATCACCTTGAACCCCTGGGCCAGCAGATAACGGGCAACCATATTGCTGGGGCGCTCACTTTTGGGGGAGAGACCAACCACGGCGATCACCGGCAGGGCCCCGGTGCGGGGGTCGGGGCTTAAAATCCGGCGGCTCAGTTGAAAATCCGGCAGCAGCATATGGCTTACCTGTTGCACTGGTTAACGCTTTTTTGTATCTCTTAATGGTAGTTGCAATTGGGGGCCAGAATATCCGTGTCGCCGCCGGGACGCAATAGTTTCAACCGTGGAGGAAGGGCAACGTGTGCCAGATGACGGTTTTGCTGGAAAAAGATGGACGGGAAGAGCTGGTGGCGGAGCAGGCCTCGCTACTGGAGGCCGTGGAAAACGGCGTCAGAATCGACACCTTGTTTGAAGCGCCGCGGGTGGTCGAGGGGGTGCTGGTGGCCAGCATCGACTTTCTGGCCGGCAAGGTTATACTCAGGGGGAAACCATGACGGAAAAACAGGTAGTGGAGAAACTGCGGGTCTTGCTGCCCCACTGGATTGAACACAATCAGGGCCATGCCGCCGAGTTCCGTAAATGGAGCGCCGCCGCCCGCGCCGAGGGCTGTAAGGAGCCGGCCACCCTGATCGACCGGGCCGCGGAACTGCTGGAAGAGGTGGACCGGCTACTCTCGGAGGCCCTGACCCGGGCCGGCGGACCTTCCCCGGGCAGCGGGGGTCAGCACCATCACCATCATCACCACCACCACGATTGATCCCGGGGCGGGCCGCCAAGAGGGCGCTTAACTCTCAAACTTGCGCATGGTACTGACCAGCCGCTGTTGGCCAACCGCGATCTCGGCCCTGACCTGCAGCAGGTGATAATCCTCGGGATTCTGGCCGATTTCCCCAGCCAGCGGCTCGGAGAGCCAGTGGGAATCTTCCACCAGGTTGAAAAAGGCGCTGTCGATTCCGAAAAAACCATCCAACAGGTGGGCGGCGGTGTGGACCAGCTTACTCTGATAGCCTTGGGGCAGCTGGGCCAGGTCATCCAGGGAGCGGACTCCCACCACCTTCAGTTCAGCCATTATTTCAGCCAGAACCCGGCGGTTGGTCGCCACCCCTTCCTCCAACCGGGCCTTAAACTCGGGGTGGGCCGCGGAACAGGAGTTATCCCGATCCACCTCCACCCGGTCATAGCGCACCAGCTGGGTGCGGGCGAAAAAGCGTAAAACCAGCTCGGCGGCCCGCTCCAGGTCCGGGGCCAGCACCAGCACCAGGTGGGCATTCTCCAGCTTCATCTTCACTTCTCCTGAAAGGGGGGCAGGTCGATGATCTCCATGAAACTGGTCACGTGGTATTCGGCCTCCAGAGCCGGATTTTTAAAGGCGATCAGCGGCACCCCGGCGGCGGCGGTGTGGTCCCGGTCAACCTGGGAGTCGCCGATATAGATGGTTTGCGCCGCGGCCACCCCCAGGTCGGTCATGATCCGCTCCAGGGCCTCGGGATGGGGCTTGGGATTGGCCACATCCTGGGCGGTCACCACCCGGTCGAAACAGGCGGTCAGCTTGAAGATGCTTAAGACCATGGCCATGGTGGTGGTGCGGTTGGTGCTGATCGCGGTTTTGCGGTGGGGCCGCAGATAATCGAGAAACCGGGGCAGGTCCGGTTCCATGTGCATATAGCGCAGGAAGGGCCGGTAGTCCAACTCCCGGCGGTAGCGGTCAACGGCGGGCAGCTCGGCTGGATAGTCGCGGAACAGATGGCGGATCGAATCGTTCACCTGGTGCATGTGCACATAGTCCAGCTCCTCCTCATCCATGGGGGGGCGCCCGAAATGGAGCCGGATCTGGTTGTAATACTCCCGATTGGCCCCCCGGGAATCAAACATCACTCCGTCACAGTCAAAAACCACCAATTTGATTTCGCTCATCGACCAGGCCCGGTATTGTGTATAAAGAAAGTGGCGCCACAAAACGGTGAGTAGCGTACCAGATCACGGGAGGATTGCAACGCCTTGGAACAGCAGACCGATTTTCTGATCATCGGCAGCGGCATCTCCGGCCTCTCCTTCGCCCTGAAGGCGGCCCGGCTGGGCCGGGTCACCCTGATCACCAAGAAACAGAAGCTGGACAGTGCCACCAACCTGGCCCAGGGAGGGATCGCCGCAGTGCTGGACCCCACCGACTCCTTCGCCGCCCACATGCAGGACACCCTCACCGCCGGCGACGGCCTCTGCCATCCCGAGGTGGTCCGGATGGTAGTGGAAAGCGGCCCGGAGCGGATCCGTGAGCTGATGGCCCTGGGGGTCGATTTCCAAAGGGCCGAGCCGGATCATGGCGAACTGGACCTGGCCAGGGAGGGGGGCCACTCCGCCCGCCGGATCGCCCACGCCATGGATCGGACCGGCAGCCGGATCGAGGAGAGCCTGCTGCGACAGGCCTCCGCCGACCCCCGCATCACCATCCTGGAAAACCACCTGGCCGTGGACCTGCTGATCGGCTCCAAAATCGGTCTTGCCGCAAGCACGCCCTACAGCGACCACTGTTTCGGCGCCTACGTCTTCAATCGGGACAGCCAGCAGGTGGAGAGCTGGAGCGCCCGAGTCACGGTGCTCTGCACCGGCGGCAGCGGCAAGGTTTATCTCTATACCACCAACCCCGACATCGCCACCGGCGACGGCATCGCCATGGCTTACCGGGCCGGGGCCCGGGTGGCCAATCTGGAGTTCGTCCAGTTCCACCCCACCTGCCTCTACCACCACCGAACCAAAAACTTTTTGATCTCCGAAGCGGTAAGGGGGGAGGGGGGACGACTGATCGATCGCCACGGCCATCCCTTCATGGCCAAGTACGACCCCCGCGGCGATCTGGCCACCCGCGACACCGTCGCCCGGGCCATCGACCTGGAGCTGAAAGCCAGCGGCGATGATTGCGTCTACCTCGACATCACCCACCAACCCGCCGCTTTTCTGATCAAGCGTTTTCCCACCATCTATCAGACCTGCCTGGGGCTGGGGATCGATATCACCAAGGAGCCGATCCCGGTGGTGCCGGCGGCCCACTACATGTGCGGGGGGGTGGTCAGCGACCTGCAGGGGCGCAGCAATCTGGAAAATCTCTATGTGCTGGGGGAAACGGCCTGCACCGGCCTGCACGGGGCCAATCGTTTGGCCAGCAACTCCCTGCTGGAAGCGGTGGTGTACGCCCAGCGAGCCTGGGAGCAGTGTGAACGGGACTGGCCCCGGCTGGCCGCCCGGCAACCACCACCACCGCCCCCCTGGCGGGCCGGGCAAGCCGAGCCCCTGGCCGAAGCGGTGCTGATCAGCCATAACTGGGATCAGATTCGCCGCCTGATGTGGAACTATGTCGGAATCGTCCGCAGCGAAAAACGACTCAATCTGGTCCAGGAGCGGCTGCAACCGATCACCGCCGAGGTGGAGCGCCACTACCGCGACTATCTACTGACCCCCGACCTGATTGAATTACGCAATATCAGCCTGGTGGCCGAACTGATCGTCCGCTGCGCGATTCTCCGCAAAGAATCCCGGGGCCTGCACTACAATATCGACCACCCGACTCACGATGACAAAAATTGGGCAAAAGATACTGTTATAATTAAATAAAATAACACTAAACCCCCAAGGGCGAAGCAAAGGGGTTGCCACCAAAAAAAGCGGGCGCCATCGCTTGACAAAGGAAATGGCATATAGTAAGAAACGACATCTTACTCAGTAGGCAAATGGATGTTTTTCATATTAGATTAAACTATTAGCTAAGGAGGAGACAATGGCCACCATCGAGCATAAGGGTAAAACCTTCAATGTGGACGAAGACGGCTTCCTGACCAAAGGGATGGAAGAGTGGAGCCAGGAGTGGGTTGACTACGTCAAAAGCATCGAAGGTATCGATGAGTTGACCGATGAGCATCGCAAGATCATCGACATCCTGCAGGAGTACTTCAAGAAGAACGGGATCGCCCCCATGGTTCGGATTCTCTCCAAGACCACCGGCTACCCGCTGAAGCGGATCTACGAGCTGTTCCCCTCCGGACCGGGTAAGGGAGCCTGCAAGATGGCCGGCCTGCCGAAGCCCACCGGCTGTGTATAAGGCCCGCGCTTAAACCGCGACCTTACTTAGTTTCGCGTGTTACGGGAAGAAGGATGCTGCATCCTTCTTCCTTTTTTTATGCCGGAGCGGAAATGAGGCCCAGGTCCGCCGATTTCTGGTTGACAATTCCGGCGAAATTTACCATATAGACCCTCTCCACGGCGATGTAGCTCAGTTGGTTAGAGCATGCGGCTCATATCCGCAGAGTCCGGGGTTCAAGTCCCTGCATCGCCACCAACGCATTATCCGGCCGCGCGCCGGTTACCATATAAAAAGCCCGCCTTCCCATGCTGGAAGGCGGGCTTTTTCATGCCCCGGAGCAAACGGGACGGATCAGATTTCGTCCTCCTCGTCTTCCTCGTCCAGCTCCTCATCTTCATCCTCGGACTCATCTTCATCCTCGGACTTATCCTCCCCGGCACGATCCTCGATAAGCTCGTCATCCTCATCTTCCGAGGGTTTACGAGTTTTTACCTCCGGCAGCACAAAGGCGGTGATCCGTTGCACCTCCTCCTTAACCCGGGTATCCGCCAGACAGATGGGGCATTCGGCAAGGTGCTTCTCCATGAAGAGAACCATCCGAGCCGGAGCCATGGCTTCACTCTGGACCTGAAAATACCAGTTTCTAATCAACTTCTGAAAACGCTGACATTCCATAGCTGGAACGCACCCCTTGCTAAAGCTTTGGGTTTTTACCCCGGAATGATCGGCCGGATCACTAAAACCCGCTCCGGCCCTGCCCATATTTTTCAGTTCGACGACGAAAAAAAGTTGTCGCCGGAACCGTAAGCAACTATGCTGCAAAATCGCTGTCACGGAAGTGGAAAGGGCACTGGTGGCCCTCCCGGACTTCAAATCCGGTGCACCGGGTTAATAGCCCGGTGGGTGGGTTCGATTCCCATGCACTTCCGCCACCCCTTCCCCTTTATCCCCGCGCCAACAAGGGAAAGCCCAGCTCCTCCCGCTTGGCCACGTACTGCTCCGCCACCTTGCGGGCAATGTTACGAATCCGGCCGATGTAGCGGGTGCGCTCGGCCACACTGATCGCCTTGCGGGCATCCAGCAGGTTGAAGGTGTGGGAACACTTCAAACAGTAATCGTAGGCCGGCAGGATCAGGCCAAGCTCCAGCAGGCGGAAGGCCTCGGACTCATAGATAGCGAAAAACTCCAGCAACCGTTCCACGTTGGCATGTTCGAAGTTAAAGGCGGAAAACTCCTTCTCCGCCTGGAGAAAGATATCGCCGTAGCTGACCCGGCCGTCCCAGGAGATATCGTAAACGCTCTCCACTCCCTGCAGATACATGGCAATCCGCTCCAGACCGTAGGTCACCTCCACCGTCACCGGATGCAGATCCAGGCTGCCGGCCTGCTGGAAATAGGTAAACTGGGTGATCTCCATCCCATCCAGCCAGACCTCCCAGCCCAGACCGGAGGCCCCCAGGGTGGGGGATTCCCAGTCATCCTCGACGAAACGGATATCGTGCGCCAAAGGATCGAGCCCGAAGCGGGTAAGGCTCTCGATATACATCTCCTGGATATCGGGCGGGGAGGGTTTGATGATCACCTGATACTGGTAGTAATGCTGCAGCCGATTAGGATTTTCCCCGTAGCGGCCATCGGTGGGACGCCGGGAAGGCTGGACATAGGCGGCCCGCCACGGCTCCGGCCCCAGGGCCCGCAGCAGGGTGGCGGGGTGGAAGGTCCCGGCACCAACCTCCATGTCGTAGGGCTGCTGAATGGCGCAACCCTTCTCCGCCCAATAACGGCCCAGTTCAAAAATTATCTCCTGAAAATTCATAAATCCGCCTGTCTGTTGTCGGCGATCAGACCGACCAAGGTACAAAATGGGTGAACGGGCACGACTCACCAGGATTGGCAGAAAAGCCAACATTCCGGGCCAGCCGGATATCGTGACGTTTTACGGGACCACCGCCCGCCAGTCAAGATTTTTTGTCCACGATTTTCGCGTTACCGGTGAAAGCTGGGGAAACGGGGGAAGCGGCGGCCTTGAGCAGCTCCAGGGCATGGGCGGCTCGCCGGCGCACCACCGGATCGGGAGAATCGAGATAGGGGGGGAGATAGAGGAGGGCGTTTTTGCTGCGCAGCAACTGGGGGCGGACCTCGGCCAGGCGGCCCAACCCCCACATCAGACCTTGCTGCAGGGGAGGGTACTCCAGGTAGAAACCATCCTCCCGCATAAATGAAACCAGGATATGACTGTACTCTTCAGCCAGCTGTTCATGGTGAACCAGACACTCGGCCATCGCCTCGGGGGCGCCCCAGCCGATCCCGCCGGACTCATCATTGAGGCTCCACATGAAGCGGCGCATCACCACCCTGGCCGCCTCCAGATCCTGGTCAGCCAGGGCGGCCACCACCGGCCCCATGGCGCTCACCGCCCGCCAGCGCAGATGCTGATCATGGTGACAGAGGGCGGCAAAGAGCGCCTTGAGGACCTGGGAGCGGGGCAGGGCAGCCAGGGCGCCCAACACCTCCGGCAGGGGGTCGTTGCCGGTCAGCAGGGAGATAACCCGCGCCTTGGTCGCCCGTAAGCTCATGGCTACATGGCTTTGGCCACGGCCCGGCCCAACTCGACGCAAGCCTTGAGGCTATCGTGGCCGGGCACGTTTTTAATCCGAACCCCTTCGCCGGCCGCGGGTATCCCCATCTCATCCAGAAAGGCTTGCAGATGCTTGACCGCCTCCCCACTCCAACCGTAAGACCCGAAAGCGGCCCCGACCTTCTCTTTGGGGCGCAACCCCTTCATGTAGGTCAGAACATCGGCCATGGCCGGCATGATATTGTTGTTGAGGGTGGCCGAACCCAAAATCAGGGCCCGGGCATCGAGGACCTCGGTCATGATATCGCTGCGATGGTTCTTGCGGGCATGGAGCAGACGGATCTCTTCGATCCCCTCCTGCTGCAAACCGCTCTCCACCGCCCGGGCCATCTTTTCGGTGCTATGCCACATGGTGTCATAGACAATAACCGCCTTCCTACGGCTCTCCTGGCGGCTCCAGCGGCCATAGGCGTCAATGATCGCCCCCGGGCTGCGCCGCCAGATCAGGCCGTGATCGGGAGCGATAATCTCCACCGCCGGACCGTTGGCCGCCACCTCCGCCAGCAGCTTTTGAACCAGGGGCGAATAGAGCAGCAGGATATTGGCATAATACTTGGCCGCGTGGGCCAACAGCTCGCTCTCCTCAACCTGATCGTCGAAGCGTTCGGAGGTGGCCCAGTGCTGGCCAAAGGCGTCACTGGAGATCAGCAGCTTCTCCTCGGGAATATAGGAGAACATGCTGTCGGGCCAGTGCAGCATCCGGGTTTCGATAAAGCGCACCGTCCGTTTGCCCAGCTTGATCTCATCACCGGTTTTAACCACCTGATAGGGCCAATCGGGCCGATGGAAGTGCTCCAGCAAGGCCTTGTGCCCCATGGGCGAGCAGAAAATCTTCTCCGGCTTGATCAGCTCAACCAGCTCCGGCAGACAACCGGAGTGATCCAGCTCCACATGGTTGACCACGATGTAATCGATCTTTTGGGGGCCGGTGACCTGGTGCAGATGGTGCAGCAGATCGCTTTTGAACCCCTGCCGCACGGTGTCAAACAGCACGGTCTTCTCATCGCGGACCAGATAGGCGTTGTAGCTGGTGCCCTTTTTGATGGAATAACCGTGGAAATCCCGGTTATTCCAATCCACCGCCCCGACCCAGAAAATATCCGGTCGAATCTCAGTTGCCGTCATCGCCCTTTCCTCTAAGCCTTCCAGAGGCCATGCAGGTTGCAATACTCCCGGGCCGTAACCTGGGCGGCGCTGACCGGGAAAAAGGCCTCGGGGGTCTGGCCGGGCTCAAGGAACTGGCGATAGACCTTGCCGTCGGCCAGCAATTCGATCCACTCGATGTAATGCTTCTCCTCCATGGGATGGGGCACCGCGCCGACTTTCACCAGATAGCCGCCCTCAACCTTCTCGATTACCGGCACGTGCTTCTCCTTGGCGGCATCAACGGTGTTTTCGGTCATCAGCCGCATGGGCTGGCCACAGCAGACCAACTGACCGGCTCCGGCATGGAGCACCTCCACGATGTTGCCGCACAGGTCACACTTGTACACTTCCAGCTTCTTGGCCATCATCTTCCTCCTTATCGTTGACTAACCGGCTTACCAGTTCTCTTTCAACAACTCAAAGTGGGCCTGGGCGTGATCACAGGCCGGACAGCGATCGGGGGCGGCTTGGCCTTCATGGGTGTAGCCGCAATTACGGCACTGCCAGGAGGTTGACTGTTCGCGCTTGAAAACCCGGCCCGCCTCGATATTGGCCTTGAGCGCCTTGTAGCGTTTTTCGTGGAAGGCCTCGGCCACCGCGATTTTAAGAAAGATTTCGGCGATCTCGTCAAAACCCTCCTCCCGGGCCACCTTGGCAAATTCGGGATACATCACGTTATATTCATGATTCTCGCCGTTGGCGGCTTCGGTGAGGTTTTCAACCGTGGTGCCGATCTTCCCGGCGGGAAAGGCGGCGCTGACCTCCACCTCCCCCCCCTCCAGCAGCTTGAACAACCTCTTGGCATGCTCCTTCTCCTGGTTGGCGGTCTCTTCAAAAACCGCCGAGATCTGGACATAGCCATCCTTCTTGGCTTGGGCGGAAAAATAGGTGTAGCGGTTACGGGCCTGGGATTCACCGGCAAAAGCGGTGAGGATGTTCCTCTCCGTTTTAGTACCTTTAAGCGATTTCATCTTAACCTCCCGAGAAAAAAGTTGAGTAATCTACTTGATTTTTTTTAGCGGAGCAGCAGAGGACTAACGGCACACGGGGCAGAAGCCGCCAAACTCGATACTGTGGCGAACAATGGCATAGCCGGTCTGCTCACGGGCCAAGGACTCCAGGTCCAGATCCAGGGAAAGATCCAGATCATCAACCCGCCCGCACTTCAAACAGCGAACATGGCAATGAGGCACGACGTTGCCGTCGAAACGTTTCTGGGTTCCCCCCACCTCCAGTTTCTGGATCATGCCGTTTTCCGCCATCAACTCCAGATTGCGATAGACGGTGCCCAGACTGATCCGGGGCAACCGCTTACGCGCCATCTGGTAGAGTTCATCGGCGGTGGGATGGGTACACACCTTACGAAGTTCGTCCAGCAAGACCTGGCGCTGCTTGGTTACCCGCAATGTATTTCCTAAGGACACGTCAGCCTCCATTCTACTTGTACCCCCGGCTTAAAGGACCGGAGCGGGAAGAAATCCTCGACCCAACAGGGTCATAACTTCAAATAGGAATAATTTCCATAAAGTACAAGATACGCCAAGAAAGGGATTCTGACAAGGGGCAAAATTTAAGGCCTTAAAGAATACTGATAACCCCGGCATCCCTTACCATCTCCGCCGGCTCCTGGAGCGGGCCCAGGGGGTTGCGCCGGTAAAGATGCTCATCCACCTTGGGGGTACCGCCGCAGAGCTTATAAACCACCACATCATCCACCATCACCACCAGGGCGTTGAAACGCCAGCCGGTCTGGTGTGTTTTACGAATAAAGCTCAACACGTCGAGGATAAAATTACCATGACGCCGGGCCTCCATCCTCTCCAGCCGAAGCTGGTAGGCCAGGCATTTGGACGAGTCAGCCACACAGTCCCGCAACCCCCGGTCCATATCCTTCAGGCTAAAGCTGGAGTTGGGCATAAACAGGCTGACGATATCGGGATAGGTCAGGATCTGGAGGTTGGGGGTGACGGCGGGATCGATTTGAAGACCGCGCAGATCCTCACTGGTGGTCTGATAGGGGATGACCTGATCAAAAACAGCCTTGCTGGCCGCGAAACTGGGCCAGGGCGCCTCACTGCGGGTTTTGGCCACCGGCAGCATTTTGCCGCAGCCAGCGCCCAGCAGGGCGACCAACAGCAGTATTGCCAGCATCATCCGGGCAGAAAGCATGGTGGAAAACCTTTAAGGGTGAAGAATCACAGACCTTAAAATCAGGCGGCATCGGCCAGGTTGACCAGAATGCGGCCCTGGTGGCGCCCCGCCAGGATATCATCAATTTTACCATCGACCCCGTCAAGGGAAATCTCGGTAACCAACTCCTCGAGATTGGCCAGATCCCACGCTCCGGCCAGGCGTTGCCATACGGCCCGGCGGGTGGGCATGGGGCACTCGGCACTGTCGATGCCGGCCAGGGTGACCCCCCGCAGAATAAAGGGATAAACATTGAGGGGCAGCTCGGGGGAGGCGGCGTTGCCGCAGCAGGTTACCAAGGCCCCGTAGCGAGAGGATTTGATGGCGGTGGCCAGAATCGGCCCGCCCACCGTGTCCACCACCCCGGCCCACTTCCCCTTGAGCAGCATCCTGCCGCTCTCGTCGGTGGCCTCGGCCCGGCTCAAAACCTGCTCCGCCCCAAGCTCCCGCAGACGCGGAGCCAGTTCCGCCTTACCGGTCACCGCGCAGGTCCGATAACCCAGGCGGACCAGCAGGGCCAAAGCCAGCATCCCCACCCCGCCGGTGGCGCCGGTGACCAGGATCCTGCCCGCGTCGGGCCCGACGGGAAAATCCACCAGGCGGGCCAGACACTGGGCGGCGGTGAAACCCGCAGTGCCGTACATCATGCAACGACGCAGGCTCAAACCAGGGGGCTTGGGCATCACCCAGGCCGCCGGCACCCGCACATATTGGGCCAGGCCGCCGGGGGTGTTCATCCCCAGATCATAACAGGAGACCACCACCTCCTGGCCGGGGACAAAATCGGGCACCCGGCTCTCCACCACCACCCCGGCCGCATCGATCCCGGGGGTGTGGGGATAACGGCGGGTCACCCCGCGATTGCCGGCCGCCGAGAGGGCATCCTTGTAATTGAGCGAGGAGTAGTGAACCCGGACCAGCACCTCGTGATCGGGTAATTCGCCGATTTTGCGGGCCACAATCCGGCGGCGGAACCGGCCGTCGGACTCCTCCTCCACCCGGAGAGCGCGAAAAGTTTGGTTATTCATCGTTAAATCTTCACTTTTTTTAAAGTCGGCTTGCCAGATCAACTTCCTTGGGGGTAAACAGTATAGGATGATTTGCTCCTGGTCAAGCTGCGCTTTCCTTCCTAATAATTATCTAAATCGAGAGGTGGAGCATGAAGCTTTATGACGACAAGTACATCAAGAACATCGTCCTGCTCGGCAGCGTCAAGTCCGGCAAGACCACCCTGGCCGAAACCATGGTCTTCGAAGCCGGACTCTCCAACCGCCGCGGCACGGTGGAGGACAAAAACACCATCTCCGATTACCACGAAATCGAACATGAGCGCGGCAACTCGGTTTACGCCACCCTGCTCCATACCGACTGGCGGGATTACAAGATCAACATCATCGACACCCCCGGCCTGGACGACTTTGTCGGCGAGGTGGTCTCCTCCCTGCGGGTGGCCGACACGGCGGTGATGCTGATCAACGCCCAGTACGGCGTGGAGGTGGGCACCGAATTGAACTGGAAATATGTGGAGCAGTTTCAAAAGCCGGCAATTTTCGCGGTCAACCAGGTCGATCACCCCAAGGCCGACTACTTCGGGGCGGTGGAGTCGATCCGGGACCGATTCGGGGCCGCCGCCGTCCTGATGCAGTACCCCCTTAACCAAGGCGACGGCTTTGACTGCATCATCGACCTGCTCAAGATGACGATGTACAAGTTCCCCGCCGAGGGCGGCAAACCGGAAAAGTTGGCAATTCCGGCGGCGGAGCGGGAGCGGGCCGCCGAGCTGCACAATCAGTTGGTGGAAAAGGCGGCGGAGAACGACGATGAGCTGATGGAGCTCTACTTCGAGAAGGGCAGCCTGGATGAGGACGAGATGCGCAAGGGACTCAAGATCGGGATGCTCAACCGTGAGGTTTTCCCGATCTTTTGCCTTTCCGCCAAGCGCAACATGGGCAGCGGCCGGATGATGGGCTTCATCGACAACGTGGCCCCCTCCGCCACCGAGATGCCCCCCGAAAAAACCGCCGACGGCGGCGAGCTGACCTGCGACCCCGCCGGGCCGCCGGTGCTGTTCGTTTTTAAAACCCTGGTCGAACCCTTCCTGGGCAAGGTCACCTTTTTCAAGGTCTGCTCCGGCACGGTCAGCGAGGGGATGGATCTGGTCAACAGCGCCACCGGGGAAACCGAACGGCTCAACCAGTTGTTCATCATGGCGGGCAAAAATCGCAACCAGGTGGCCAAACTGGCGGCCGGCGACCTGGGAGCGACCCTGAAAATGAAGGCAACCCGCACCAATCATACCCTGCACGGCAAGGATGCCCCGGTCAGCCTGGCCCCCATCGAGTTCCCCGAACCCCGCATCCGCACCGCCGTGGTCACCGGCGACAAGAAGGATGATGAAAAGCTCGGGGAGGCCCTGCGGGAGATCCAGACCGCCGACCCCACCATCAAGGCCGAACTGGCCCCGGAGCTGAAACAACTGATCCTCTGGGGCCAGGGCGAACTCCACCTCAACCTGGTCAAGTGGCGCCTGGAACATGTCCACGGGATCAAGGTCGATTTCGTCGAGCCCAAAATTCCCTACCGGGAGACGATCCGCAAAACCGCCACCTCCGCCTACCGCCACAAAAAACAGTCCGGCGGTTCGGGCCAGTTCGCCGAAGTCCACCTGCGGATCGAACCCTGGGAGGAGGGGCTGCCCGACCCCAGCGACTTGACCGTACGGGGCAAGGAGGAGATCGACCTGCCCTGGGGGGGCAAGCTGGTTTTTTACAACTGCATTGTCGGCGGGGTGGTCGACGCCAAATACCTGCCCTCGATCCTCAAGGGGGTGATGGAGAAGATGCAGGAGGGCCCCATGACCGGTTCCTATGTCCGGGACGTGCGGGTGATGGTCTTCGACGGCAAGATGCACACGGTGGACTCCAACGACATCTCCTTCAAAATCGCCGGGGCCCAGGCCTTCAAAGAGGCCTTCAAAGAGGCCAATCCCCTGATCATGGAGCCCCTCTACGACATGGAGATCCTGGTGCCCGAGGAGTTGATGGGGGAGGTGATGAGCGACCTGCAGTCCCGGCGCTCGGTGATCCAGGGGATGGAGTCCCAGGGGCGTTATCAGGTGATCCGGGCGGTGACCCCGCTCTCGGAGCAGCACAACTACTCCACCACCCTGAAATCCCTGACCCAGGGCCGGGCCAGCTTCCGCTGCAGCTTCAAGGAGTACGCCCCGGTGCCCCACGACCTGCAACAAAAGCTGACCGCCACCGGCGCGTAACTCACAGCAGGCGACCACTGGTAGCAAAGGTCCGGCAGTGCCGGACCTTTGCTACCAGTGGGGTTGGTTGCCGATCCGATAGTTCATCACCTCCATGGTATCGGTGACCACCACGAAGGCATCGGGGTCAACGGCCCGGATCGTCCTCTTCAACGGGCCGATATCACGGAAGTTGACCACCGCGTAGAGCATGTTCTCCTCGCTGCCGGAATAACCTCCCCGGGCCGGGATTACGGTGGTGCCCCGGCGCAGGTCGCGTAAAATCTCCCGGTTGATCTCCGGCCAGTGCTTGGAGATGATCATGACCGCCTTGCGCTGGCTCAGGCCGGTGACCACCAGATTGACCAGTTTGGCCGCCACATAGAGCTGAATCAGGGTGTAGAGGGCGGAATCCAGCGAAAAAACCAGGGCGGTGAGGGCCAGGACCAGCACGTTCAGGGCCAGCAGGGTCGAACCCAGAGGGATCGAAAAGCGCTTCATCAGCATCACCGAGAGGATATCCGCCCCCCCCGCCGAGCCCTGGGAGCGCAGGGTGATCCCCGCCCCCAGGCCAATGATGATTCCGGAGAAGATTGCCGCCAGGATCTGATTTTCCACCACCAGCTCAACCTTGATCAGCGCCAGGGCCAGGGAAAAGATGGCGGTTCCCACCAGACTGTAGAAAAAGAAGCGGCGACCCACCGCCATGATCGCCGCCAGAAAGAGGGGAATATTGACCAGGAGGTAGGTCAGCCCCACATCCAGGGCGGGGAAGATCTCCTGGAGAATGACCGCCAGGCCGGTGATGCCGCCGGCCGCGAACTCATGGGGGATGATGATCCCGTTGACCGCCACGGCGCAAAGGCCCCCGCCCACACTCAGCATCAGCAGGTTGACCAGGACCTGCCGCAGGTCGGCCAGGGTTATTTGGGGCACCTGGGGAATTTTCACGCCGTGGGTCGCTCCTTGCGAGTTGGATATTGCCGGCGGACAAAGGCCAGCTCCTCATCCCGGCTCTGGACCAGGCCATCGAGCCGGGCCTCCAGCAGCCGGTCGAGAATCTCCCGGAAAATGGGGCCGGGGGTGTGACCCAATCGCTTGAGGTCTTCACCGTTGATTTCGCTCCGGATGGTGCTCAGCTCGGTAACATACAGGGAGATCGCCTTTTTGGCCGCCTTTTTACGAATAATCGCCATCAGATAAAGCAGCCCCTCCGGGGCCAGGCCGACCAAAAGATGGTGGATGGCGCTGTTGCTGCTGGGCGCTCCCCGCCGCAGCACGGTGGCAGCCTCCTGGGCCGCCCACTTCTGCTCCAGCAGGGTCCGGCGGATTCGTTCGGGCACCTCGAAGCGGCGGCAGAGGGCATCCAGCTCCTGGCGCTTCAGCAGGGCGGTCAGGGCCAGAAAGTAAACCAGCCAGGCCCGGCAGGGCTGCTCCAGATACAACAGCTTGTGCCAGGCCAGAGCCAGCTGGGCCTCATTGAGGATATTTTCCAGCCGGGGCTCCAGGCGCAGGCGGGGGTGGAGAAAGGGCAGAAGACCGAACTGATCCAGGCGGCGGATGGCGGGCAGGGGGTTATCTTCGCTTAAGATCAAACGCAGCTCGCCAAAGAAGCGGTAACCGAAAAACCGGTCGAAAAGGTTCATCCCCACCGCGTTCTTGATCAACCGCTCGGTATGGCGGCCGATGGTGAAACCCATCCGCTGCTCGAAACGCACCGCCCGAAAGATCCGGGTCGGGTCCTCGACAAAGCTCAGGTTGTGCAGCACCCGGATCTTTTTTTCCTTGAGATCGTTCTGGCTGTTGAAAAAATCCACCAGGGTGCCGAAGCTCTCGGGATTGAGGTGGATGGCCATGGCGTTGATCGTGAAGTCACGCCGGTAAAGGTCGAGCTTCAGCGAGGAGAGTTCCACGGTGGGCAGGGCCGCCGGATAGTCGTAATATTCCAGCCGGGCGGTGGCCACATCCACCTTGCGCCCCCCGGGCAGCTTGACCACGGCGGTGGCGAACTTCTTGTGGACCCGGACCTCCCCCCCCAGCCGGGCGGCCAGTTCCCGGGCAAAGGCCACCCCGTCGCCCTCAATAACCACATCCAGATCAAAGTTGCGCTCATGGAGCAGAAGATCGCGGACAAAGCCGCCCACCGCGAAGGCGTGATATTTTTTGGCGGCGGCAACCTCGCCGATGGTCCGCAGCAGGATCACCACATTGCGCCCCAACCGCTCCACCATCAGATTTTGCAGATTGCGGTTCCGCTCCAGGGAGGGCAGCTGTTCCGCGTAAAGGTTGCGGGGCAGACGGGAAGGGTCGTTGACCAGCAGGTTGAGCAGATCGGTCCGGGTAATCACCCCCACCAGTTCGCCGCTTCGGGGGTCCACCACCGGAATAATCCGCTGGCGATGCTCGATGATCAACTTCTGAATATCGCCCAGGGTGGCGGCCGGGGGCAGGGTGGCAAACTCAGTACTCATATACTCGCTGACCTTCTGCTCGGAAAGACCCAACTGGATCGCCTTGCCCGCCACCCGGCGGGAGACCAGGCCGATCACCCGTCGCTCCTCATCCACCACCGGCAATACCGTGATATTGTAACGGTTGAGCAACTCATCGGCGGCCCGGATGGTGATCCCGGGCCGGGCGCTGATCGCCGGGGCGCTCATCAGGTCGATGGCCCGGCGTTCGGGCCGGATCTGCTGATGGAGTACCTGGACCAGCTTCTCCTCGATCTCGATCATGGTCAGATCCTTGATCGTGGCCGAGGCCGCCGAGGCGTGGCCGCCGCCGCCGAACTCCCGGGCGACCTCGCCGGCATTGACCTCGGGGATCCGGCTCCGGGCGATGAGATAGGTGCGATCACCCATCCGGGCCAGGGCAAAGAGGACGTTGAGGTTTTCCATCACCATCAACCGGCGCACCACCACGGCAAAGCCGTCGAAGTAGCCGTCGATGGCCAGTTTAGCCACTGTGATCTCCACCCCCTGAATGGAGTAGGTGATGGCGGAGCGGATCAGATCGTTGAGCAGGGTTACCTCGACACTGCTCAACTCCTGGGCCACGAACTGGGTGATGGTGTGGAGATTGCCCCCCTGCTCCAGCAGCCAGGCGGCGGCCTGGAGATCTTCCGGGGTGGTGGTGTCGAAGTGAAAGGAGCCGGTATCCTCGTAGATCCCCATGGCCAGCAGGGTGGCCTCCTCGGGCCGGAGTTCCAGGCCCTGCCGGCGAATCAGATCCACCAGGATGGTGACGGTGGCCCCCACCGGCCGGATATGCTCCACACTACCCCGGAGATCGCCCGCCACCGCCGGGTGATGATCGTAGATGTGAAGCTCCAGGCCGGGATTTTTTAAACACTCCGCCAGGGGGCCCAGGCGGGAGGCCTGGCGGGTATCGACCAGAATCAGTTTGGTGATCTGGTCAAAGGGAATATTTTTCAGCCGCTGAAAGTCATAAACATACTCCACCGCCTGGCTGAAAAAATCGCGCAGGTTCTTCTCCTGGGCCCCGGCAAAGGCCAGCACCGCCCCGGGGTAAAGCATCTTGGCCGCCACCATCGAGGCCAGGGCATCGAAATCGGCGTTGATATGGGTGGTGATCAGTTCCATCCCGCCACTCTACCTTCGCTCCCGCTCTTTTGCAATCGGACGGCGGACAAAGGGGGAGGACGGGAATCGGCCTTGCCGGGGGGGTGCCGTTGACCATCCCTACTTTCGGGCAATGGCGATATTGGCCCGGGCCATCTCGACACTTTCAATTTTGGGCGCGTTCTCACCGTCATGAAAGTCCAGGGTTTCCTGGGAAAAGGAACGATACATCAAGCGCACCTGGGCTTCATAGTTTCCCTTGCCGGGCAGGGCGATGGCATAGGTCTCACTGTCGCGACCCTTGGCGGTGATGCGGCGGTCATAGCCGATCCCGGTGGCCCGCCAGCTCTTGCCGGTCAGGTTGCCCTCGCTGTCCGTGAAGAGCAGGCGGTAAAACACCGCGTCGGGATCGACATGGTTGGCCTCGTCCACGTAGCCGGAGTGAAAGACGGTTTTGCCACCGGCATCCACCACCTTCACCTCCAGCCACATTTTGCGGATGTAGGTTACACCGGTGGGAATCTTGTGGCCGGCCCCCACATTGTCCACATGGACCGTCAACTCCAGCTTGCCGTCGGCGACCTTGCTCTCCAACTGCAGTTGGGCAGCCGCCCGCAACTGCTCTTCCGCCAGCCGCGCCTGCTCCTCATGGCCCAGTTTGCGTTGGGTGAAGGAGCTGCCGCCCACAAAGCCGTGGAAGGCGACATTGTCGCGCTCCTTGCCCATGAAGCTCGACTTGCCGGGATTGTTGCCGATGCCCGGGGTCGGGGTCATGTGGCAGTTCTGGCAAGTGATCCCGGCCTCCGCATAGGGGCCCGCCTTCCAGTCATCATAGGTGTCGATGATGGGCACATCACCAATGGGGTGCCGGACATTATGACAGGCGCCGCAAAACTCGGTGGAGGTAAAGAGCGGCGAAAACTCAACCTCATGGAAGGGGGAGGAGCCATCGCCGCGATTGCCCCGCTTGACCGGGCCGGGATCGGAGATATTCCCCATGTTGAAGACGCGGTCGATCCCGGACACGGTGTGGCAAAAATCGCAGGAGATCCCCTGCAGGCCGGTATCATCAAAGCGGCTGCCATCATGGGGCGGCAGCTGGCCGGTACGGGCGGCAATGGGGGCATGGCAGGCGCCGCACAGGACATCGGTGGCCCCCGCGGTTTCGGCATGGGCCAAGCGGTAATCATCCTGATACCAACGGTTTTGCCAGGCATAGGCATGCATGGAGCGGGACCACTCCTGATGGATCTCCAGGTGACAACCCATGCAGGAGTCCGGCGACTGAAAGGATCCCGGCGGGAACTGCTGGGTCTCCACCACCAGTTGGTTGTCGAGCTCTCCCCCGGCGGCCGACAATGAAGAGGCGGAGTACCCCCCCAACAGGCTCAGGCCGGCAACCGCGACTAACACTTTGTAGCTTTTTTTCATCTTTTTACTCCCTGGATAAAGGTGTTTTAATGTGGCGTTCGCACCGCGAAACCACTACGCAATCAACAAAAAAGAGCACCAAATTTGTAAGATACAGCCTAGCGGCTAAGCCGGCAAAAGACAAGCTGAAAAAGAGAAGCTTTACTGGAAAGAGCAGCGACACCTAACTGTTCCAAGGTGAGCTCACAGGGTCTCGGCCGGGGTTACCTCCATCTTCTCCAGTTTTTCGATGGTGTAGAGCTGTTCGGCGGTGAGGTCGATATGGTGGGCGTCGATTTCAATTTCAGTGCTGGAGATGTCGGCAAAGGCCTTGAGCAACCGGCTGTCCAGATCCAGGTGATCCTGGGAGATGATGGCGAAATCGTTGCCGTAGGCCCGGAAAACCAGGGAGCGGGGAAAGGCGGCCTGGAGTTCGGCGGCAAAGCGGGTAAATAGCTTGTTGCCCTTGTCCCAGCCCAAACGCTTGTTATACTCCGGCAGATTGCGCAGGTGGAGCAGATAGAGGCAGGAGTAACGGTTGCTCTCCAGGTTGTTGAGGACGATCTTGAGATAGTCCTCATTGTAGAGCCCGGTCAGCCGGTCGTTGAAAAAGTAGGAGAAGCGCTTTTTCTCCAACTCGGTAAAGGGCAGCTGATTAACATGGAGGGGAATCTCGATCCCGGCCAGGACCTTGAGGGCCACCGCCACCACCTCGGCGTTGAACTGGCTCCCGGCCAACTGCTCCAGTTCGGCCAGGGCCTGGGGAAGCTGCTTGCGGGCCTTGTAGATTCGATTGGTGGTCATGGCGTCGAAGGCATCGGCCACCGCCATGATCCGCGAAAGCAGGGGGATCTCCTCGTCCACCAGGCCATCGGGGTAGCCGCTGCCATCGGGCCGTTCGTGGTGGTGCAGGATGATCACCGCCAGATCCTTGTACATCTCGATATTGGAGAGCATCTCATAACCGGCCCGGGGATGCAGTTTGATCAGCTCATAATCCAGCTCGGTGAGCCGGCCGGGCTTGAGCAGCACCGAGTCGGGAGTGGCGATCTTGCCGATATCGTGCAGGACGGCGGCCATGTAGAGCCGCTTTTTCTCCGCCTGGGGCAGCTTCATCTCCCGGGCGATCAAGCCGCAGTAGTGGGCCACCCGTTCGGTGTGACCGGCGGTATAGGTATCGCGCTGCTCGATCATATCGACAAAGGAGAAGATGGTCTCCTCGTAATTGGCGGTGCGTTCGGCGGTGAGTTTGGTGGTCAGCTCCCGCTGGCGGAAGGAATCGATGGCAAAGCCGATATCGCCGGCCAGCTCGTCAAGCATCTCCCGCTCTTCCGCCTCGAAGCCCTCCCGGCGCCAGGTATAGATGGCGAGGCAACCCGAAGGTTCCTCGTCCTGGCGAGCCCGCAGGGGCAGGCTGATCACCCCCTTGGCTCCCCTGACCCGCTCCGGATCCCGCCAGAGGGAAGCGTCCAGGGGCTCCTCCCCGACCAGCCGGGTGATGGTCCGGTTTTCCCGCAGACAAACGGCGGCGGCGACCTCGGCGAAGGGGCCGGGGCCGGCGGCCACCGTAAAGGGTGGTTCCACCAGGGGATTACGGGCGGGATCGGCCGTGTAAACCTCGCTGATCACCCCGTTTTTTAAGAGGCCGATCCAGCAGAAACGATAATTGCCGTGCTGCATGAACCGAGCACAGGAGCTTTCCAGCAGACTGGTAAGATTGGGGGAGGTAATCAGCAGCTTGTTGATGTGAGCCACCGTGTTGAGGATCTCCCGCAGGTAGCGCTCCCGGTCCAGGAGGGCGGCGATCTCCGCGGTCCGTTGGGCCACCCGGCTCTCCAAGGTTTTATTTAAATGCTCAACCTTCTCCTTGTCATGCTTGACCTTTTCACTGAGCAGTCCCACCGGAACGGCCAGAAAAAAAAGAAAGCCGATCCGCATGGCCAGGTCGGTCCAGTCGATCTGGGGCAAAATCTGCCAAATGCTGAGCAGATAGAAGAGGGCGGAAAAGACGGCGACCGCCAGTCCGAACCGGAGGCCAAAATAGATGGTGTGCAGACAGATCAGCAGATAGTAACCGAGGAAAAAGCTGCTGGTAAAGCTGGTGGCGGCGTGAACCAAAATGGTGAGGAAGGCCAGGTCGAGAAAGAGCGAGGTCAGATAAACCTTTTTCAGCAGCGCCGGCCGGAAAAAGATAACCAGGTAACAGATAAGGCTGTAAAGGAAAAAGGCGGCCAGGGCCCTGATCAGCAGGCTCTCCTCCCAGGGCGGCAGCGAGACCAGCAGGAGCCAGGCGACCCCGCCGGCCAGGCTGAAAACCCGCAGGAGCAGAAAGGTGAGGTCGATCTTGCCGGTTGCCGCCCTAACCCGGTTCCACCGCTGATTCAAAGACATGGAAAGCTCGAACCGTCGAAGATGACAGCCACGCCCGGGCAAGGAGCCGGGCCGGCCGGAAGGTGTTCCCGTCCCGGCGGATTCCCTCCGCCGTTACTGCTGATCATAGCGGCCCGGCGACATGACCGTCAAGCGCCTCCCGGCCCTTTTCCCTCTTTACCCCCGGTGACCAGCACCCGCCCCAGGGCCTCCAGCAGCTCCTGGAGGCTGTATGGCTTGACCACCGCCGCGCGAAAACCGTAGCCGGTAAAATCCGCCATGATCGAATCATTGGAATAGCCACTGGAAACAATCAGCCTGGCCGCGGGATCGATCTCCAGCAGCCGGCGGGCGGCCTCCTTGCCGCCCATCCCCCCCGGAATGGTCAAGTCGAGGATTGCCACGGCAAAGGGAGCGCCCTGGGCCAACGCCCGGCCATAGCACTCCACCGCCTGCTGGCCATCGGCCACCGCGGTCACCGCAAAGCCCTGCTGCTCAAGCATCATGGTCAACATCCCGCGAATTATCTCTTCGTCGTCCATGACCAGAACATGCCCCCCGGGCAATGGCAGCGACTGGGTCCAGTCCCCGGCCACCGCGGCGGGCCGGCCGGCCGAAGCGGGGAGAAAGAAGGTAAAGGTCGCCCCCTGGCCCGGGACACTGCTGGCGCCGATATGGCCGGAGTGGCGGTTGATGATGGAGTGGGAAATCGCCAGCCCCAGCCCGTTGCCCTTCTCTTTGGTGGTAAAATAGGGGTCGAAAACCCGCTCCAGCTGATCGTCGGCAATCCCCGCCCCATGATCGCTGATATCGATCCGAATATAACAGTTGCCGGCCAGCCGCAGCTGCAGGGGCAGGGCGGGGTCGCCCGCCGGGACATTGTGGCCGCGCACCGCGATAACCCCGCCTGCGGGCATGGCCTGGCCGGCGTTGATGACGATATTCTGAACCACCTGGCTGATCTGGCCGCTATCGATCTCCACCGGCCAGAGGTCGGCGGCAAAATCGTACCGGCAGGCGCAGGAGCTGCCGCGCAGCACGAATTCCGCCGAATCCTTGATCACCACGACCATATCCGCGGTTTTACGGACAGGGCTGCCACCTTTGGCAAAGGTCAGGAGCTGCCGGGTCAAACCGCTGGCCCGGGTGCTGGCCTTTTCCGCCCCCTGCACCAACGGCCGAATTTTGTCCTCTTCCGGCGGCAGGGTCAAGCCGATCAGGGCAAGGTTGCCCTGAATGGCGGTGAGCAGATTGTTGAAATCATGGGCGATCCCCCCGGCCAGGACCCCCACCGCCTCAAGCTTCTTGGCCTTGAACAGTTCATCCTCCATCCGATACTGTTCGGTCACGTCGCGAAAGACCAGAACCACCCCGATCACCCGGCTGTTCCGGTCCCGGATCGGGGCGCCGCTGTCGGCGATGCTGCGTTCCCGGCCGTCCCGGGCGATAAGGGCCGTATGGTTGGCAAGCCCGACGATTTGCCCGCTGGCCAGAACCTTATCCACCGGGTTTTCACAGGGCTGGCGGGTTTTCTCGTTGATAATGGGAAAAACCTGACATAGGGGCAGCCCCGCCGCCTCATGCTGCCGCCAGCCGGTAAGCTCCTCGGCGACCCGATTGATAAAGGTAACCCGGCCCTCGGTGTCGGTGGAAATTACGCCATCGCCGATGCTGCGCAGGGTCACGGCCAGCCGCTCCCTTTCGGCGGCCAGCGCCTCCTCGGCGCGAAGCCGCTCGCTGATGTCCCGGCAGAGGGCCATGATCATCGCCCCCTCCTCGGTTTCCACCAGGGCGGCGTTGATCTCCACCGGCCGCCTTTGATCCTCTGTCGAGCCATATTCAACCATAAGGTTGCGGACCATCCCCTCGCGCACGCAGCGATCCAAGGCCGCCCGGGTGGCCTGGTGGTCGGCCGGGGCCGTCCATTCCAGAGGATGATGGCCGATCACCTGCTTTTTGTCACCATGACCGGTAAGCTGCAGATAAAGCTCGTTGGCGTCCAGCACCACCCCCTTAGGATCGAGGATCACAAAACCGGTGGCGGTGGTCTCGATCAGGGTTCGGTATTTCTTTTCCGAGCGACGCAACCGATGGGTCGACCGCCGTAGCCGTTCCGCCATCCGCTTCATGAACAGGGAGAGCTCCCCCAGTTCGTCATGGCTTACCGGCGGCAGGGGATAGTCGTACCTGCCCTGCTCGATCGCCGTGATCGCCTGGCGCTGACTGAGCAGAAAACGGTTGGCATAACGGGAACTGACGAACCACAGGCCCAGGGTGACGAGGATGGCCAGAACCGCGACCCCGGCGGCCAGCCAGAAGAGCTGGCGCTGAATCGCGCCGGTGGCCCCGATAAGCTCTTCGCTGGTCCGCCGGGCGAAGAGGAGCAGGTGCTCCTGGGTCTCCCGCAGGTAGAGGCGGCGGTCATACCCCTCCAGGTAGTCCAGATAGTTGTTTTCACTTTTGGCCAGCAGGGTATTAAGCGATGCCAGCAGGGCCGGATCCTGGCGCCGCTGCCCGAGTTCCCGGCTGATCCGGCGCATTCCACCAATGGCGGTGGGATCGCGCTGGATAAGGGCCTGGGACTGGAGAGCCAGGAAGTTAATCCCCCGGGCGCTATCCTCGCCCCACTCGGGCAACCGGGCGGCAAGCTCCTGAAAGAGCGCCAGCCGCAGGGCCGGCGCCTCCTGCCGGAAGGCTTGCTCCCGCTGGTAGGCGGCGATCAGCTCCTCGGCGGCCTGCCGATAGTGCCCGAGAAGCTCCTCGACCAGCCCCAGTCGCCGATAAAAATCAGCCTCGGCGGGATTGAACTCGCGGCCCAGGAGGGCGACCATCTCCCGCACCTGGTCGATTTGGCCAACAAACTCCTCCCGGCTTGCTTCGGCGCTGCCCGGGGTCAGCCCCAGTTGCCGGCTCTCCAAAAGGTTAAGCTGCATCTCGAAGCTGTGAATCTGGCGAAGCTGGTCATTGAGCCGGCCCAACTGGAGCATGCTGCCCAATACCGTGATCCCCAGGACCAGGGTGATCAGGGTAAGGCTTAAAAACACCGCCAGAATCTTATAGGAGAGGGAAAAGCGCCAGTTCATGGGGTGGGCCGCCGCAAGTCGCGGGTGGCCGAGCTGTAGATCACCTCGTCAACCCTGTTTTCCCGCCGGGCCGCCGCCACCACCCCCTTCAACTCCCCTCCCTCGATCATGGTGTCCAGCCAGTGGTTGACCCCCCGGTACCAGTTGTGGTCAAACTCGTTGGAGTAGCGGATGGTCGGCAGCGATCTGCGCTCGATTTCGGGATCGATCTCCAGCCAGGCCGCTATCTGGAGGGCGCTGGCTTCGGGATATTCGTTGATATGGTCGTTGGCGCGCTTCAGCAGCGAGAGCAGGGCCGCAACCTCCCTGGGGTGGCGGCGGACAAAACTCTCGTCCCCGGCCAGGGCGCAACAGGGCATGCCCACCCAGCTCCCGGCCGGCGGCAGATCCCGCAGGTTCACCAGCAGCCGGCCCACCTGTTGAACTTCCGCCTTCGCCACCAGGGGCTGATTGATCACAAACCCGTCGATCAATCCGCTCTCCAGGGCGGCAAAGAGCCGGTCGCTGCCATGCAGATTGAGCAGCACCACCTGGGCTTGGGAATCATCATCGACCCGGCGGGAATAACTAAGGCCGGCACTCCGCAGGGCGGCCTCAAAGGCGAGGTTCTGCACTGAAACTCCGATCCGGTAGCCGATCCTGACCGGCACCGGGCTCTTTTGGACATATTCGACGAAGGCGGCCCAGGAGTCCGCCGGCAGATCCCGGTTCACGACAAACCCGGCCCCTTCCCCCATCAAGGGCAGCAGGATCCGCACCTCACTACCCTGGTCGATCAGGACGAGCATGGCCGGGACCCCGCCATAGGCCAGATCAACCTGTTTTTCGGCCAAACGGCGGATCAAACGGATTCCTCCCTCATCGGGGACGATCTGCAGCCGGGCGATAACCCGACCATCGGCAATCAGGTCATAATCGGTCTTGAAAGTCTGCTCCCGGAGAAAAACCCCGCCATTATCCCGGAAGTAATCCGGGTTCAGGGCGGCGATATAGAGGGCCGCGTGGTGGTCGTGGGGGGCGTGGCCGAAGCGGATAAGGGGCGGCTCCGCCGTTTTCCGCTCACACCCGGCAAGGGGAAGAAAAAAAGCCGCCAACAACAGCAATAAAAACAGGCATCTCTTCATCGCCGTCCTCCCATCCCTATCGTGGTATAGCCCCAAAGCGGAGAGCCTCGTACCAGAATAGTCGATAAGACAGCAAGATTCAACCGCCTGTCAAATTAATTTTAGTTTACAAACAACCATTCCCGGTGGGGAGGGTCAAGCCCGACCGCTCTTCTCCAGGTAGTAGTGGTAGTCCCCTTCATAGCTCCGCAGCTCGCCGTGGTCGATCTCGAAGACCCGGTTGGCCACCGCCCGCAGGAAATGGCGGTCGTGGCTGACCAGGACCACGGTGCCGGCGAACTCCTTAAGGGCCGCCAGCAGGATCTCCCGGGACTGGATATCGAGATGGTTGGTGGGCTCGTCCAGGATCAGGAGATTGAGAGGCCGGGAGAGCAGGGTGGCCAGCACCACCCGGCTCTTCTCGCCGCCGGAGAGATTGGCGATCCGCTTGTCGATCTCATCACCCCGGAAGAGGAAGGCGGCCAGGATATTGCGGATCACCCCCACCCCGGCCTGGGGCAGGGCCGTTTGCACCGTCTCGAAGACGGTCAGTTTGGGGTCCAGCACCTCCATGGCGTGCTGGCTGAAATAGCCGGGAACCACCGAGGCCCCCAGGGTGGCGCTACCGTTGCTGGGTTCGGTCCGGCCGGCCAGGACCTTCAAAAAGGTCGACTTACCGGCCCCGTTGACCCCCACCACCGCGATCTTGTCCTGGCGTTTGATCAGGCCTGAGATGCCGCCGAAGATCGACCTTTCGCCGCCATCGGGTCGGGGCCAGACCTTGGCCAGATTTTCCAGCCGGATCACGTCATCGCCACTGCGCGGGGTTTCGGCAAAGCTGAACTTGACCAGCCGCTGTTCGGCGGGCAGCTCGATCCGCTCAATCTTCTCGATCTTCTTGACCCGGGACTGGACCTGGGCGGCATGGGAGGCCCGGGCGGCAAACCGGGCGATAAACTCCTCCTCCTTGGCCAGCATCTCCTGCTGGCGGCGGTGGCTGGCCACCAGTTGTTCCCGCCGGATCTCCCGTTCCCGTTCGTAAAAATCGTAGTTGCCGGTGTAGGTGGTCACCTGCTGGTTGGCCACCTCCACCACCCGGCTGACCAGGCGATTCATAAAATCGCGGTCATGGCAGGTCATCAGCAGGGACCCCTTGAAATCGTTGACCAGCCAGTTCTCCAGCCAGATGATCGACTCCATGTCCAGGTGGTTGGTGGGTTCGTCCAGCAGAAGAACATCGGGGTTGATGGTAAGAATTTTAGCCAGCCCGATCCGCATCTTCCAGCCGCCGGAGAACGACTCCACCGGCCGGCGGTAATCCTCGGGACCGATCCCCAGGCCGGTGAGCACCGCCTGGGCCCGGGCCTCCAGGTCGTAGCCGCCCCGATGCTCGAACTCCTCCACCACCTCCCCGTAGCGGGCCAGGAGACTTTCCAGCTCATCGGGCTCCATGGGCTCGGCCATGGCGGCTTCCATCTCCGCCATCCGGGCGCCCAATTCGACGGTACGGGCCGAAGCCGCCATCACCTCGGCCAGGGCCGAACGGCCGGCCATCTCGCCCATCTCCTGGGAGAAGTAGCCGATCACGGTCTGGCCGGGGCGGGAGACCTCTCCCCGATCCGGCTGCTCCTCGCCGGTGATCAGGCGAAAGATCGTGGTCTTACCGGCCCCGTTGGGCCCTACCAGGCCGGTGCGGGTATTGGGCGGAATCTGAAAGCTGGCCTCTTGAAAGAGGATCTGGGGGCCGTGCTGACGGGTGACTTTGTTGAAATGGATCATGGCTGCTCCGGGCAAAAAAGTGGCTACTTAGCATGATTGGGGCCAAGAGGAAAGGGGTAAGTGGCGGCCGGGGTTCAGCCGCGGGGATGAAACTTGCTGTGGACCGCCTTGAGCCGGGCGGCGTCGACATGGGTGTAGATCTGGGTGGTGGCGATATCGGCATGGCCCAGCATCATCTGAACCGCCCGCAGATCGGCGCCATGCTCCAGCAAATGGGTGGCAAAGGAGTGGCGCAGGATATGGGGGCTGATCGGCTTTGCAATTCCGTTGAGCCGGGAGCACTCGCGGATAATCTGCCAGAAGCGGAGCCGGGTCATGGCGCCGCCCCGGGCGGTGACGAAGAGCATGTCGCTGCGCCGCTTCCTGAGCAGGCGGGGCCGGCCCTGGGTGATGTAGGCGGCCAGGGCCTGGCCGGCGGCCTGGCCAAAGGGGATCAGCCGCTCCTTGCTCCCCTTGCCCAGTACCCGCAGATGACCGGCCTGGTTGACCCCGCTCACCGGCAATTTGACCAGTTCGGAAACCCGCAGCCCACTGGCATAAAGCAGGTGCAGCATGGCGTGGTTGCGCAGGGCCAGGGGGGTGGGCTGAGCCGGGGGCGTCAGCAGGCGGTTGACCTCGGAGATCGTCAGAACCTTGGGCAGGGAGCGGCCGGGTTTGGGCAGGTCGAGCAGGGCGGAAGGATCGTGACTAATCAGGTTCTCCCGGCGGAGAAAGCGGAAAAAGGCGCGCAGGGCCGAGACCCGGCGGGCGCTGCTGCGGGGAGCGATCCCCCGGCGGTGGCAATTTTCCAGGTAGGCCCGCAGATCTTCCGGCCCGACGGCATCGATGCCGCTTAAGTCCGCCCGGCCAACGGCCAAAAAATCGAAAAAGGAAACGAGATCGGCCTGATAAGCCGCCAGGGTGTTGGCCGCCAGGCGACGCTCGGCGGCCAGGTACTGGAGAAAATAGTCCAGCAGGGGAGGGAGAAATGAAAACGCCCCGGAGCCTCCTCCTACTGGGGAGGGGCCGGGGCGTTTAGCTGGGAGTTTCGTCCCGCCTGGGCTGTTCATTTGAGCAGACCGGCAAGCGGACCTTAGTCCCGTTCCATTCTGAACTGCAGCTTCCGCAGCTTCCGCCGCGACTCCGCCGTCTTGCGACGACGCTTGGCGCTGGGTTTCTCGTAAAATTCGCGCCGCTTCAGCTCTTTCTTCATCCCGTCAAGCTGGAGCTTCTTCTTGAGAATCCGGATGGCGTGCTCAACGTCACCCCTGACTTCAACCTCGATCATTTAACTTTCACCGCCTTTTCGTCGATCGTCTGTGGTTAAGGGCCAAACCCGGCCCGGCAATTGCCCGGCCCGGTCATAATTTCGTCACAATTTGTCACAAATAACCAAAAACCGGAGGAATGTCAATTTATTCCTCTGGTGGTGAGGTGACAAGCAATCCCTTTCAGCCGCCCTGGCAAAAAAAACGGGGCATCGACGACAACCCGTGCAACTAAACCGGGCGGGGCCGGGCGCCGAGGCGTAGCAGGGCCAGGGGCAGGGGCTCGCTGGGGATGCCGTTGATCAGGCCCGGCTGGCGGGATTTGGCCAGGATGCGGCCGTTGCGGTACTTGGCGATCTGCTTGAGGTCTTTGGGGCGCAGTTGTTCGGTCCACTTGATTTCCAGAGGTTCAAAACCGTTTTCCACCACCAGGGCCAGATCGACTTCACCTTCGGCCTTGATGTAGTAGGTGGGGTAATACTGGCGGTACTGGGTGATCACCGTCGCCTCCACCAGCCGCCCGATCCACATGGGGTCGGCCGTCGCCGGCTGGACCAGGCTGCTGTACGGGTCCGGGCTTGGGTGCAGCCAGGAACGGACGGCGTGAAAAATAAAGGGGGGGGCGGACGGAGCGGACAGCGCCTGCAACTGTTCCGGCGACAAACTCTCTTTCAGCTTGATGACTTCGTAAAAATTGAGGGGGTGGAGGTGAAAATCAAAGATCCGGGCCGGTCGGCGGCGGCAGCTCGCTGAAAATCCGGACCAGGGCGTGGTGATCGTCGATCAGTTCCCCGGCCAGGTAGATGATCCGTTCCGGAAAAAGATGAGAAATGGTGTCTGACCCGATTTTATGGACCCCGTCCCAGCCCATGGCCTCCATGATGGAGGGCCAGGCCCGGATCCACCCCGGCGTCAGCACGAAGGCCCCTTCGGCCTCCGCTTCGGTCTTCCGCGGTCCCAGCAGGGCATCCAGGCAATTATCCGCCTCCAGGCAGGCAGCCCGGTGACTTTCCGCCACCCCCTCGATACCCGGCGAGCAGGCCCTGCCGTACACCACGCACAGTTCATTTTCCTGGTTTTGGCGACAAATGGCAAGCTGATCGTCCAGCTCCCGGTTCAACCGGTCCATGTCCGTATGCAGCGCCGCCGGCAGGGAAATGATCTCCAGGTCGGCGCGGGAGCCCAGAACGGCTTGCAGTTCGGGCACCAGCACCTGGCAGGCCACGACGGTTTTAGGTCGCGGCCCGGCTTTCATTTTCGCACCATGACTGGTGTTACGTCGCACGGGACCTCCAGGGAGCTGGCAATGGAGGAAAAACTGGTGAACAGCTCCATCACCATGGCGGTTTCGTTGAGTTCTTCTTCGGTGGCTCCGGCCATCATGGCCATGGTCTTGTGGGCCAGGTGACAGTACTGGCAATTGGTCATCACAGCGACCACCATGGCGATGAGCTCCTTGGTCTTGCGGTCCAGGGCCCCCTGCTTCAGCATGATCTGCTTGACCCGGACCCAGTTGTTTAAGGCCCAGTCCGGATCAACGGCCGCCTGGGCCTTGAAGAAGTTGGGTACCATACCGAATTTGGACCGGATCTCATCGTAGAGTTCCGCCGTTTTTCCCGTAGCCTGTTCTTCTTCCAGCATTTTGCATTCCATCTTTGATTGTCTCCCGATATATTTGTTTTAATGTAAGCAATCACTTACGTTTTAATAACTGGCGCCGACCGGGCGCGCTTGGTAACTCTTTTTTGCCTTGCGTTGCCGGCCAGGGCGGTCGGCGGGCTTGTGCCAGGCCTTATCACTCATCGGGAAAGAAATGGTGTCTGACCCGATTTTATGTGTTATGTGTATGTGCCCCGATTTTACCCCGATTTTACGCGCGATTTTAAACAGATCACGGCTTCGCGTGATGTCTGGCGGCCAGTTTCCGACCCAGTTCGGCGGCCTGTTGCCAGGCCGGCTGATCTTCCACCCGGCGGAATTTGTCCGGAGCGATGGCCAGATCCTTGCCGAATAGCCAGGGCAGGGCGCTCATTTCGCAATCGGAGCCGTGGCCGCAGACCAGGCACTCAGGGTTGCCCTCCGCCTCCAAGCGGCCGACAATTTCCATCCCTTCCAGGGTCAGGGCGTGGCTGATCTGGTCGCCGGCCTCCTTAATGCCGGGGGCGTCCCGGCCCAGGCCGGTGATGGCGATCACCGCCGCCTTGCCCCGGTTGAGGCCGGTGCGGTGGCGCATGCTGTACAGCCGCTCCAGGAAAGCCTTGGTGAAGCCATCGACGCTGCCGTAAGGTGGATAGGCGCCGATCACCAGAGCCCGGGCCCGGCGGATTTTTTCCCCCAGCGGTGGGAAGTCGTCGTTGACCTTGCAGACATTGTCTTCCACGCAGCCCAAGCAGGCCCGGCAGGGGCCGATGCGCAGCCGGCTGAGCTTGACAAACTCCGTCGGCAGGCCACTGCCGGCCAATACCGCCTGCACCAGCCGGTCGGTGTTGGAATTTTTGATGGGGCTGCCGGAAAGACCGATAATTTGGGGATGCGCCATGGCGGTTCCTCCTTGGTTGAGTGATCGGGTAAGCGCTGCTGCGGAACGATTACCGGCACTCTAAGCGGCATTATCTCCCCATGCTGTAGCCGTTGCTACAAGAGTAGTTTTTTATTTTAGTCCTCGTTCGGGGCCACCAGCAGATACCTTCCTTCCTGGACGACCAGTCCCGCCTCCTTCAATTCTCCCAGGGCCCGGGTGATGCTGACCCGGTGGACTCCAGCCAGAAAGCTCAGCTCTTCATGGGTCAGGACAAAGGGCAGCAGCAGCCGGCCATCGGGGCGAGGCCGACCGTGTTCGGCGGCCATGGCGGCCAACAGCCGGTGCAGGCGTCGGCCAATGGTGCCGCCGGCCATGTTGCCCACCTTTTCGGTCATGGTCGCCAGGCGGGCGCTCAGGTTGCGGATCAGTTGCAAGGCGATATTGGGGTGGGCCAGGACGATCTCTTCCAGTTGGCGGCGAGTAAAACCGCAGGTCATCACGGGTTCCAGGCAGACGGCGTCCACCGGGTAAATTCCGGTGGCGGCCAGCATGGTTTCGCCGATGAAATCGCCAGCCTGGCGGATATCCAGGGTCAGCCCCCGGCCATCCTCCAGCACCCGACTCAGCTTGACCCGGCCACATTTGAGCAGAAACAGGTCGTCGGCCGGTTCCCCCCGGGCGAAGATGGTCTCGCCGACGGCGAATTGGCGGCGGCGGGCCGCCCCGGCCATAAACTCCCGCTCGTCCGGGGCCAGATCGTTGAAGATCCATAATTGCCCCAGGCAAACCGCCGCCGTCTTCACCCCCGCCGGAGCCGTTTTGGCGCAAAGGCATTCCATCGCCTAAAAAACCCGGCTAAGTAAATAGTAAACCAACGCTCCCGCGCCCAGGGAACCGTAAATCAGCAGTCAGGGCGGGCAGCCGTCGGCCATCCGGCGCTTGAGCAGGACAAAGGCGCCAACCACGGAGAGCAGCGCGATCAAAAGCAGAATAATTTCCATACAGTGTCTATTACCCTGTCTACTCCAGACCGGCAAGGAGATGCAGTTCGGCCGGCCACAACACGCATTTTCCGGGCAAAATCGGCCGGCGGCGGGCGCAAAACGGAAAAAATGGTGTCTGAACCGATATTTCACTACAAAACGAAGAACCATCTCCTTCAACCGTGCGGCAACCGCAATGTGGGAAAATGGCGCCTGAAACTCTTTCTCCCTTCATCTTTCCCTTCGCGCTTCTGATGACAGTTGCCAAGCTCCGTGCACCACGCACAGGTCTATGTTGATGTTCGCTATCGTTATTTTTGCATCCGAGCGATCCAGCTTCAGAGTGAAGTCCCGTGGGCTTTTGCCAATGGGGATGTTGATGGTGGGGCCATCGGCCGAAAAGTGAGTCTTGCCGACATCCAAGACCTGGGAAAAAAGGGAAACCGGGATTTCCACCAGCTCGTAAAGGGCAAGTTCGCGAAAATAACGCAATTGTACTATGGCATCGACCTCGGAGCAATATTCCCGGAACAAACGATGGGTTTGCTCGCAACGCTTGGCGGCCGTCCGGCAATCCTGAATCCATGCGGCCTCGGTGAGTTTGCTGATGTGCAACTTGTCTCGCTTGAGACTTTTGGCCTGCGAGGACTTCAAACTGATCCGGCGGCCATCGATCATCACATCCCAGAAGCGCTGCCCGTCAGGGGCCTGCTCGACCTTCTGTCCAGCCTGGGCGCAGGCCGCCATCAAGGCGAAATCGAAACTGTCCTGCATCAGGGGGGAACCGATGAAACAGTGGTGAGCTAGAAGTTTGGAGCGGAATTCACTCTCGAACCCCTCGTTGTTCCAGGGGGAATCCTGGTTCATATTCACGGCGCAGGGGGTGCGCAGGGCGGTGATAAATTCCTGCAACCGCCGTTGCTCCGCAGCCGTGACCGTCATGCTGAAATTAACCATCGAATAATTCTCCCTGTTTTTTCTTCACGATATCGGCCGGCCGCAGGTTGGTCCCCGGCAGCAGAACGTCCGTCACCTTCGGTTGCTCCCCGGTCAGAATCCAGTGGGCCAGATGGGCGAGCTGATAGGAAACCAACGGCGGCACAGCATCGCCGATATGGCGGTACATGTTGGAAACGGCGGCTCCGTTGAACACGAATTCGTCGGGGAATCCCTGCAACGCCGCCAACTCGCGCACGGTGCAAAGTCGATTCTCTTCGGGGTGGGCGTAACGCCCGTTGCCGACATGTGAACATTCCCGCTTGATGGTCGGGGCTGGCCGATCCCAGGCCATCCGCCCGTACACATCGGGGTATGAACCGAAACGGCGCAGCGAGACGATCCGCTTCATGGCATCGGTCAAAAGGTAATCGGCATCCGGCCGGCTCAGAAGGTCCACCCAGGAACCGCCATCCTTGGGAATCGCCATTATTCGCCTCCGAACCGCCTCCGACGAGAAGTCGGGATGAAGGTCGCTACCCTCTGCATCCGGGGAGATGGTGGCAAAGGTTCGCCGGACCGTGATGGCCTCGTCGGCAACGGTCCAACCGTCCCACAAACTTTCCAGGGTGTGCAGGGGCAGATTCTGTTTGACCGCGATCACGATGGCCCGCTCGCGAATCTGGGGCAGGCCGAACCTCGACAACAGGTAGGTGCGGCCAAAGACGTTGTAGCCGTGATTCTCCAGAAACTCGCGAAACCACTCGTAATGGTGTTTGAAATTGCCGCGTATCAGTTCCCGGGCGTTCTCCATCATTACGATGTCGACGTCCAAGGCAACGGCGAACTCCGCCGATCTTCTCACCAAACTGTTGCGCCGGTCATCGCGCAGATGGTTATCGGGATTGGCCCGGCTGAACCCGGTACAGGGCGGGCAGGACGAGAGTACCGAAATATGCAGATCTGCTGGCAAACCCAGCGTTTCACGCAACTTGGTGGGGGGAACCGTGGTCAAATCCAGTCGCGTCGGGCAGATTCCGATATTGCGGCCATAGGTACCGTTGCATTGCAACTTGCCCTTGCCGACGCTGGGCTTGCCCAACTCGGCATCGGCCGCGCCAACCACCTTGAATGAGGGATGCCGGTGAAAACCGTAACTCATCCCACCGGCCCCGGAAAAGAGATCGACCACGGCGAAAGGCCGGTTCGCAAGGGATTCGGCCTTGCGGGAGCGCCCGGCAGCCGTAGCTTCATCTTCCCGGCCGGCATAGGAATCTATGCGATAGCGGACTTTTTTCTCGGCTGCGGCCAGCAATTCGCGGCGATCCAAGAAATAAGCGCCCGATTCCTTCGCCGCCACCCCGTCCTCAGCAGCGCTCTCCGACCGCAGCCAGCGGGCAACCCTGTGTACCGTCGCAACCGTATCACGCAGCAACTCGCATTCCCATACCACCAGAACCCGCCAGCCGAGACGCTCAATCTCCGCCTTGACACGGCGGTCCCTGGCGACATTTTCCGCGAATTTCTCCTGCCAGAATGCGGCTTTGGTCTTGGGGGTACTAGCATCATTGCACCCCTGATGCCGATGCCAGTAACACCCGTGTACAAACACCGCAGCCCGGCACATGGGAAACACCAGGTCCGGCTTCCCCGGCAAACGCCGGTCCCCAAGTCGATACCGCAACCCCAGCCGATGCAAGCCGCAACGCAATATCCACTCCGGCTTGGTATCGGCGGAGCGCACCTTCGACATCAAGGTCGATCTTTTTTCTTCGTCGAGAATGTCAGTCATGATTCTTACCAGTATCCAGCGCATTCCGGAATTGCCGGAAAAAAATCAACTCCGCACTTCAATCCCACAGCGTTGCAGATGTTCCTTGACCGTCGAGATCTCCACCTCGCGGCGGTGGAAGATGCCGGCGGCCAGGGCGGCGTCGGCGTTGGTGGCGGCGAAGACCTCCGAGAAGTGTTCGGGCTTGCCCGCCCCGCTGGAAGCGATCACCGGGATGGTCACCGCATCCTTGACCAATTTGATCAGCTCCAGGTCGAAGCCGGAGTTGGTGCCGTCCTTGTCGATGCAGTTGAGCAGGATCTCCCCGGCTCCCAGCTCCTCGCAGGCCTGGGCCAGGGTGGCGGCGTCGAGGTCGCGGCCCTCGCGGCCCCCCTTGACGGTACACTGGTACCAACAGAACGCCTCGCCGTTGGGGCCGGGGAAGGCGGTGGGGATTACCCGGTGTTTTGGAGCGTCCGCCGGGCTTTTTACGTAAATCCGGCGCGGATCGATGGAGATCACCACCGCCTGGTTGCCGTAGACGTGGGCGATCTGCTCGATGGAGCTTTTGCCGTCCTTTTGGCGGCCCCGGGCCAGGTACTCCTCCACCACCGCCACCGCGTCGCTGCCGATGGAGATCTTGTCGGCCCCGGCCCGGAAGTAGCGGGCCGCCACATCCAGGGCCGCATAGAAGCGGCCGTTGGCATCGGTGAATTCCCGGATACCGCCGCCGATGGTCAAAGGAACAAAAACCTCCTCCGAGGCCCGTTCCAGCACCTCCAGCATGGGCTGATCTTCCAGGGGAAAAGCGCGGAAGGCGGTGATATTGAGAAAGGTGACCTCGTCGGCCCCTTCCCGGAAGTAGCGGGCCGCCAGCTCCACCGGCTTGCCCAGGTTGCGGACCTCGCCGCCGGATTCGCGGACGTCGTACTGGTCACCCTTGGTCACCACCAGGTCGCCCCGGTCATTGCTGCGGACATCGAGACAGGCGATGATCCGCTTGGCCAGTTTGGTCCGGGCCGGTGGGAATCCGGAACCGGTCTGATGGGTGCCGACGGCCGGCGGGCGTGACCCCGGAGCCGGTTCGCGGTTGCTGATCTCCTCCCGGGCGGCGGCATCGCTCTGCAAAAAGTTTTTCAAAATCGCCAGGCCCGCCGCCCCGCTTTTCTCGGGGTGAAACTGGCAGGCGGTGACCCGGCCCCGCTGAACGGCGCTGACAAAATCGCCGCCATAGGTGGTCTCGGCCAGGACCCACTCCCGGTTGCTCTCGTCGGCCACTGCCCGATAGGTGTGGACGAAGTAGAGCTTTTCGCCCCGGTAATCGGCAAAAAGCGGCGAGGGGCGGCGGATGGCGATCCCGTTCCAGCCGATCTGGGGCACGGCCAGACCCGGGGCCAGGAACCGCTGAATCCGGCCCTTGATCAGGCCCAGTCCGGCCACCCCGGGGGATTCCTCACTGCCCTCATAAAGGGTCTGCAAGCCCAGGCAGATTCCGAGATAGGGGCGGTCGGCCCGCAGGTACTCCAGCAGGGGCTGGTAAAAACCCAGGCGGTGCAGGCTCTCCATGGCGCTGCCGAAGCTGCCCACCCCGGGGAAGATCAATTTTTCCGCCCGCAGAATATCGGCAGGTTCAACCACCTCCCGAACCTCAAACCCCAGTTTGCGAATGGCGTTACGAAGACTGCGGACATTGCCGGCTCCATAATCGAGCAGGGTGATCATTTAACCATCACCTCCTCGGACCAGTCGTTGTGCTCGAAGGCGCTGTGGTCGGGCTTGGGCTCCTTGCTTTCGCTCAGCCGCTGCTCCAGCCATTTCAAAATTTTGTCAAACTCCTCCCGCACCTGGGCCATGGCCTGGCCGCGGTGGCTGATCCGGTTTTTTTCGGCCGAATCCATCTCGGCGAAGGTTTTGTTCAGCGGAGGATAAAACATCACCGGGTCGTAGCCGAAGCCGCCGCTGCCCTTGGGCGCTTCGGTGATAACCCCTTCGCAGCGCCCCTCGTAGGTCAGGGCCGGGCCCGCAGGCACCGCCAGGGAGAGGACGCAGACAAAGGCGGCCCGCCGGTCGCTCTCTTTTTCCATCGCTTTGAGCAGCTTGACGATATTGGCCGCGTCATCGGCCTCTTCCCCGGCATAACGGGCCGAATGAACCCCCGGCTCGCCCCCCAGGGCCTCCACCACCAGCCCGGAATCGTCGGCCATGGCCGGCAGCCCCAGGGCCTTGGCGGTGAACAGGGCTTTCTTGTAGGCGTTGTCATCGAAGGTGGCCCCATCCTCCACCACCTCGGGCAGGGGCCCGAAATCGCTCAAGGAGCGGACATCCACCGGAAAACCCTCCAACATCTCCTGCAACTCCTTGACCTTGCCCTGATTGCGGGTGGCCAGTACGATTATCTGTTTCATCTTCAATCTTCTCCTAAAACCAGAGGTTGCATACCGCCACCGCCGCCACGATCCCGGCCCCGTCGGCCAGCAGAGCGGCGGGCAGAGCATGACGGGTGCGGGTGATCCCCACCGCCCCGAAATAGACGGCCAGCACATAAAAGGTGGTTTCGGTGGAGCCCTGCATCACCGAAACCAGAAAGGCCAGAAAACTGTCGGGGTCGCCGGCCACGATCTCGCTCATCATGCCGAAGGCGCCGCTGCCGGAGAGGGGCCGCATCAGGGCCATCCCCAGAGCCTCGGCCGGCATCCCCACCCGTTCGGTGAGCGGCGAGAGCAGGTTGACCATAATCTCCATGGCCCCGCTGGCCCGGAACATCCCGATGGCCACGAAGATGGCCACCAGAAAGGGGATGATCCGCACCGCGGTGGTGAACCCCTCCTTGGCCCCTTCGGTGGCCACCTCGTAAACCCGAACCCCCCGTAAATACCCGAAAATAAGCAAACCGGCAATCAACATCGGGATCAGCCAGGAGGAAGCGGCGGTCAAGCCGGAGATGGCATCATCGCCGGCGGGAGCGGCCGCGAAAAAAAGACGGTAGAGCAAACCGCCGCCGAAGGCCAGCAGCAGCAGGGTGATAAAGGTGCGCCCAGCCCGGCCCGGAGGGTTGAGCTCGGGGGGCGCCGGCTGCTCTTCGGGGCAGGGGGCGGCGGCCGGCTCGGCCGGCCCTTTTTCCCCCACCAGCAGCCCGCCGCCCGGTTCCGGGCCGGCCATCAGCTTGGCGGCGGTGATGGCCACGATGGTGGAGCAGCAGGTGGCGACAATGGCCGGAATCAGGATCTCGGCCGGACTGGTGGCCCCGGCGGCGGCCCGGACCGTAATTACTCCCAGGGGCAGCAGGGTGACGCTGGAGGTGTTGATCGCCAGAAAGAGGCACATGGCGTTGGTGGCCGTACCCTTTTCCGCCGCCAGCTTATCCAGCTCCTGCATCGCCTTGATCCCCATGGGGGTGGCGGCATTGCCCAGGCCCAGGGTGTTGGCGGCCATGTTCATGATCATGGCGCTCATGGCCGGATGCTCGGCCGGAACCTCGGGGAAAAGGCGGGTCATCACCGGGCGCAGGGCCCGGGCGATCATCCGCATCAAGCCGCCGGCCTCGGCCACCTTCATGATTCCCAGCCAGAAGGCCATGGGGCCGATCAGGCCGATGGCCAGCATAACCCCGGCCTTGGCCGACTCGAAGGAGGCGCGGGTCACCTCATCCATCCGCCCGGTATAGGCGGCGGTGACCGTGGCCACGGCGATCAGGCCCAGCCAGATAATATTGATCACGGAGGCTTTGGGTTGCATAACGAAAGCCACCTTACCCAAAATCCAGCCGGAAAATCCAGCTAAACCTATTGTGGTTGCACAATTAAACAAATAAAGTCAATATAAGGACGTTCCGTTACCATCCTAATGAGTAACATCGACTTTTAATGATAGGGGGATTGACCATGCAAAAACTTGTTCTCACGGCCATGATCGCTGCAACCGTTTCCTTCGCCCAACCCGGCCTGCTGGCCGCTGAGGAGGAGGGGGAGCTGGTTCGCCATACGGTGGTGAAGGGGGATACCCTGTGGGATTTGGGTGGCGGCTATCTCAACGACCACTTTTCGTGGCCCAAGATCTGGGAACTAAATCCCGAGATCGCCGACCCCCATTGGATCTACCCGGGCCAGGTTTTCACGATCCCCAGATATATGATCACCTACCCCACGGACAAACCCGTGGCGGAGGAACCGGTTATCGATGACGACCTGGACGCCCTGGCAGCCCTGGCTCGTCAACGCAGCCTCTCCAGCCAGCCCTTGGGCCTCCGGGTCGGCGGCGATGATCTGCTGGCCCGGATGGCCGAACTGGAGCAGGACGGCGATGCCCAGCTCCTGGCCCGCCAGTACGACCAGGGGATCGGCATGGTGACCCGCGAGCTGCCCGACGCCGGCCGGGTGGTGAACACCAAGTTGGGCTGGGAACACGCCGCCGGCGGCGAAGCCGTGCTGATTGAAGCCCTGGACGCCTGCCCCGGACGAAAATTCGGGGTCTATCGCAACCTGGGGCCGGTGCCGCCCCTCACCTATCGGGGCGAGAGTCCCGGCTATCTCCTGGCGGACATTGCGATCATCGAGGTGGTGGGCGATCATGAAAACGGCCGGCTGGCCGTGGTGCGCAGGGCCTTCGCCGAATTGAAGGCGGGTGATCTGCTGGGGCCGGTGCAGGAAAAACCGGTGATCGTCCCCGGCGCCGCCCAGGAGCGGCTCTCCTTCAACGCCACCGTGGTGGCCCTGCAGTTTCAGCAACAACTTGCCGGCCCCGGTGGGGTGGTCTACCTCAACGCCGGTCGCGACCAGGGACTAAGTCCCGGTCTGCGCCTGGGGGTAAGGGAGCCCCAGGAGTCCCGGGCAACCGGCGAGGTGATGGTACTGCAGGTGACCGCCGATCGGGCCGCCGCCCTGGTCACTGAAAAAACCCGGCAGGCGGTAAGACCCGGCGACCAGGTGGGCCCGGTCGGTCAGTAGATAAAAAAAGGCCCTTCTTGCCAAAAAAGAGGGAGGGGGAGGGAAGGCAAGAAGGGCCCAGGAGGGTATGTTTGTAATCAGGAGACAGCGGCTCTCCTGAAAGGTTCCGATTAAAATCGGAGGGGATCAAAAAAATATTTTAACTCTGCCGATCAGCCCTTCAAGGCATCGTAAACCTTGCCCACCAGCTTGGGGCCGGGGGTGAGGGTGCCGGCGCCCTGTTCCCAGCGGGCCGGACAGGCTTCATCGGGGTGGGCGGCCACGTACACGCTGGCCTGGAGCTTGCGCAGCAGCTCCTTGGCGTTGCGACCGACGTTGTAAAAATTGACCTCCGAGGCCACCAGCACCCCGGCGGGGCTGATAATGAAGGTACCCCGCAGGTCGAGCCCGCTCTCTTCGTTGTACACTCCGAACAGCCGGGACACCTCGCCGTTGCGGTCGGCCCCCATGGGATATTTAGCCTTTTCCAGAAACTTTTCCTCCCGCTTCCAGGCCAGATGGGTATAAACGGTGTCGGTGCTGACCGTGATCACTTCGGCCCCGGCGGCGGTGAGATTGTCATACTCCTCGGCCAGGTCGGCCAGCTCGGTGGAGCAAACAAAGGTAAAGTCGGCCGGATAGAAGACCAGGATGGTCCATTTGTTACGCTTTTTCAGCTCGGTCAAAGAGATCTTGCCGAAATCGTGCTGGACCGGATCATAGATCTCCAGCTCAAAATCGGGAACTTCCTGGCCGACCTGGAGCGGACCGCAACAGCAATCATCGTAATGGTGTTCCATCGTCTTTAACTCCTTTATTCATCTTTAATTTAATTAATCCCGGGTAGCTCCGGCTTCATTTTTGATAAAAGTTATCATCTTCAAAATATTTTGCAAGCTTTTTTTGTCCTCGCTCGCGGGCGATAACTTTTTTATTTTAAAGGGCCATATGGTAGAAGCAGGGGATGAAAAGGGAAACCGCGGCCCCCAGCGACCGCCAGAAAATTATTTTGATCGGTTATCGGGCCTGCGGCAAAACCTCGGTGGGGGTTTTGCTGGCCCAAAAACTGGGCTGGGAGTTCCTGGACCTGGACGCCGAGATCGTCAAGCGAACCGGCAGCGAGATTCGGGAGCTGGTGGCCGCCCGAGGCTGGGATTATTTTCGCGCCCGGGAGCGGGAACTGCTCCAGGAGCTGGTCCCGCGCCGACGACTGGTGGTGGCCACCGGGGGCGGAGCCGTACTGCACCGGGAGGTGTGGCCGACCTTGAAGCAAGAGAGCCTGACGGTCTGGTTGCGGGCCGATCCCGCCACCATCGCCGCCCGGCTCAGCGCCGATCCGGTCAGCTCCCGGCAGCGACCGGCCCTTACCGATCAAGGCTTGCTGGCCGAGATTAATGAGGTACTGGCCCAGCGGCAGGAACTCTACCGCCAAACCGCCGATCTGGAGATCGACACCACCACTCTGGAACCGGCGACCATCGCCGGGTTGATCAGCGAAAAATGGGGCCCCCGGGGCTCGTAACATCAATAGGACAGTACAATGGCAGGCAACACCTTCGGCAAAGTCTTTCAGGTCACCACCTGGGGAGAGTCCCACGGCAGCGGCCTGGGGGTGGTGATCGACGGCTGCCCGCCCGGCCTGGAGCTGGCGGCGGCGGATATCCAGGTCAGCCTGGACCGGCGGCGGCCCGGTCAGGGGGGCCCGGCCGCCACCCCGCGCAAGGAGCCGGACCGGGTGGAGATCCTCTCGGGGATCTTCGAGGGCCGCACCACCGGCACCCCCATCAGCCTGGTGATCTTCAACCAGGACGCCCACAGCAAGTCCTACGACCATCTCCGGGATATCTACCGCCCCGGCCATGGCGATATCACCTACCAGCAGAAATACGGCCTCCGCGATCATCGGGGGGGCGGCCGGGCTTCGGCCCGGGAAACCGCGGCCCGGGTGGCCGCCGGAGCGGTGGCCGGCAAGCTCCTGGCCCGGCGGGGGATCAAGGTTTGCGCCTACACCGTGATGCTGGGCGGAATTACCATTGGCCGACGCAACCTGGCGGAGATCGGAGAAAACCCTCTCTTCTGTCCCGATAATGAGGCCGCCGCCCGGATGATCGCCCGCATCGACGAAGTCCGCCGCCAGGGCGACACCCTGGGGGGGATCGTCGAGATCGCGGTGCAGGGGTGCCCGGCCGGTCTGGGTGAGCCGGTATTCGACAAGCTGGACGCCGAACTGGCCGGAGCCCTGATGTCCATCGGCGCGGTCAAGGGGGTGGAGATCGGGGCCGGCTTCGCCGCCGCCGCCCTCACCGGTTCGCAAAACAACGACCCCATCGAACCCGGCGGCTTTGGCGGCAACAACTCCGGCGGCATTCTGGCCGGGATCTCCAACGGCGACGAGATCATCGCCCGGGTGGCGGTCAAGCCGATTCCCTCCATCGCCCAGGAGCAGCGGACCATCAATCTCCGCAATGAACCGGTAACCATTAAAATCGGCGGCCGCCACGATATTTCGGCAATTCCCAGGATCATCCCGGTTTGCGAGGCCATGGTGACCCTGGTGCTGGCCGACCATCTCCTGCGTCAGGCCACGGTGCGCCTGAACTGATAAAAGAATGATGCCAAGCCAAACGATCAACAACATCTGGATGCTGAGCCGGGAGTATGACGGCCTGGCCGGGGCCGGCGGGGTCAAGGATGTGGTGCGTCAACTGGCCGAAGCCCTGGCGGAGTCGGGGCGGCGGGTCAGCGTGGTGCTGCCCCTCTACGGCTTTATCGAGCCCGAGGCCGCCGGATTCGTCCCCGCCAATCTCCATTTCGAGGTGGGAATGAACTATACCGGGGTGGAGCGGCGGGAACTGGTGCGGATTTATGCCCGCCACCTGGCCCCGCCTGCCCCCCGGAGCAGAAAGCGGGAGTGGCGGCCGACCGCGACCCCCTCCCCCCGGGGCGGCGGCCTTTCCCTCTATCTGCTGGACGCCCAACGCTATCAGGAGAAGCTGGGAGTTTACACCTACACCGCGGCCGAGGAGGCCCTCAACCCCCATCACCACCGGGGCAGCGGTCATTTCGATTATTTCGCGATGAACGTCCTGCTGCAGAAGGCGGCCCTGGCCCTGATGATCCACCTCCAGGCCCGGCCGGAGGTGATCCACTGCCACGACGGCCACACCGCCCTGCTGCCGGCCATGATCCGGGAGATCGAGGGCTTTCAGCACTATTTCAGCCAGACCCGCGCGGTGGTCACCGTCCACAACGCCGGCATCGGCTACCATCAGGAGGTGGGGGATCTGCCCTTTGCCGAGGCGATCACCGGCCTGCCCCCCCGGGTGATCCGCGACAACCTTCTGGAGGGCAAATTCGATCCCCTGCTGGCCGCGGCCGGCTACGCCCCGCTCAACACGGTGAGTGAAAACTACGCCCGGGAGCTGCGGGAAACCGAGGCCGACGCCCTCACCGGCTGGCTGGGCCACCGCCTGTTGGGCCGGGGGGTAAACCTCACGGGGATCACCAACGGGATCAACCCCGAGGACTTCAACCCCCAGGAGCCGACAAAAGTTGGGCTACCCGCCGCCTTTTCCCCGGGCCGGCGGGATTTTGCCGGCAAGGAGCTTTGCCGCCGGGAGCTGCTGGCCGCCCTGGCCGAAGCCCGCTGGCCCCACCTGCGGCTGCATGGATCCCTGACTCCACCGGAAGGGCAAAGCGCCGCCGATCACCCCCCGCTCTTCACCTTTGTCGGTCGCCTCACCGCCCAAAAGGGGATGGACAAGCTGCTCGGGGCCCTGGAAACCCTCTTGCCCCTGGATCACGGCTTTCAGATGCTGATCCTGGGCTCCGGCGACAAGGGCAGCGAGCAGGCCCTGATCCGCCTGGCCGAGGCCGAAAGCAACCGGGGGCGGCTCTGTTTCATGCAAGGCTATGATTCCCAGGTCGCCAACCTGCTCTACGCGGCGGGAGATTTTTTCCTGATCCCCTCCCAGTATGAACCCTGCGGGCTCACCGACTACATCGCCCAGCTCTTCGGCAACCTGCCGGTGGTTCACCAGGTGGGCGGGCTGGTCAAGGTGGTGGACGGAGTCACCGGCCTGGCTTACCGCGAACATAAGTCTGCCGCCCTGATGGGGGCCATGCAGCGGGCCCTGGCCCTTTTCCGCCAGGAGCCGGAAAAGATGCTTGACATGCGTCAGGCAGCGGTCCAGCATATCCAGGAGCACTACACCTGGCAAAAGGTGATGCGGCAATACCTGGAACTCTACCGGCAGCCCTGACCGGGGGCCGGCTTCCACGGCGACGATTACCAGACAACAAGCAAATACTGACCTAAAACAAGATCAGTAAGGAGGTTTACCATGAGCGTACGTGTCGGAATCAACGGATTCGGCCGGATCGGCCGCAGCATCTTCCGGGCGGTGGACACCGATCCCCTGTTTGACCAGATCGAAATTGTGGCGGTCAACGACCTCACCCCGCCCCCCACCCTGGCCCATCTGCTGAAATATGATTCGGTGATGGGAATTTACGGCCGGGAGGTCAAGGCCGGCGAGGGGGAGATCACGGTGGATGGCCGGGCGGTGAAGGTCTTCAGCCAGCGTGATCCCGCCGAGATCCCCTGGGGAGAGCTGGGGGTGGACTATGTGATCGAGTCAACCGGATTGTTCACCTCCGCCGAGAAGGCCCAGGCCCACCTCGATGCCGGAGCCAAAAAGGTGGTGATCTCGGCCCCGGCCAAGGGGGCGGTCAAAACCATCGTCATGGGGGTCAACGAAGAGGAGTACGATCCCACCAGCGACCATGTCGTCTCCAACGCCTCCTGTACCACCAACTGCCTGGCCCCGGTGGCCAAGGTGATCATGGAGCGCTTCGGGATCAAAAGCGGGTTGATGACCACGGTCCATGCCTACACCAACGACCAGTCGCTCCTCGATTTTCCCCACAGCGACCTGCGCCGGGCCCGGGCCGCCGCCCTCTCCATGATCCCCACCAAAACCGGGGCCGCCGCCGCCGTCGCCCTGGTGCTGCCGGAACTGAAAGGCAAGTTCGACGGCCTGGCGGTACGGGTGCCCACCCCCAACGTCTCCCTGGTGGATGTGGTGATGGAGCTGGAGCGGGAAACCACGGTGCCGGAGGTCAACCAGGCCCTGGCGGCGGCGGCGGGGCGCTATCTCGGCTACTCGGAAGAACCGCTGGTTTCCATCGACTACCAGGGCAACCCCCACTCCTCGGTGGTGGACGCCCTCTCCACCAAGGTGATCGGCTCGACGGTGAAGATCCTGAGCTGGTACGACAACGAATGGGGCTACTCCAACCGGGTGCTGGACCTGATCCTCCATATGGAACAGCATAAAACCCTGTAAGGTGCCATTCCGCTCCTTGCCAGAGGAAACCAATTACGGATAAGGAAAAACGTGGTGGATAAAGTCTGCAAGCCGGCCATCGACTCCGATGCCCTGCGGGCCAATCTGCGGGAAACCGCGGTGGCCTGCGTCGAGCTGGACCCGACCTGGAAGCTGCTGCTGGAGGTGGTGGCTGACTACAAAGGGATCCACGACACCCTGGAGGAGCTGCTCTACGACATCTGCCACCCCTTCCGCAACTGGCGCCTGATCCTGCCCCGTTACCGCTCCTTTGCCCTCAAGCATCTGGACCACTACCGCCGTCATCCCCAGGGCCCCGAGGCCTGCCGCCTGTTATGCGAAATCCCCTTGCTGGCCCTGCGGGAAACCGGCAAAAATGAACTTTTGGCCGCCCAGGCCGCCGAAGCCCTGCTGGCCCTGCTGGAAAAGCTGGTCCTGGTCCTCAAGCCCGAGGAGCTGGCGGCCTATCGACATACCCTGGGCCACTGCTGCAACCAGCTGGCCGCCCTGGAACCGCCGCTGCTGATGTTGCTGGTTCAGGGCCAGCACTCCCTTAAAAAAATCGCCGCCCGCCTGGCCGCCAAATGTCAAACCCCGGCTGCCGACGATCAGGAGGGACTCTGCGACCTGCCCGCCATGGCCCGGCTGCTGCGGCAGATTTTGCTGCTCAACTACCACTACTGGCTGGGCGAGGAAGATCCCCAACCCTGGTTCACCTCCGAGTGTGAAGCCCTCTGCCGGGGCTGGCAGGCCGGACCCCTCTTTCAGGAGATCTCCCACGCCCGCCTGGCCCAACATCTGCGGGTGGCGGAAGAGATCGATCCCGAGCGCCAGGCAAACGCCATAAACCGCCTGCTGGAGTTGCCGGATCACCTGGACATTGTCCGGCTCTACAAGGATATCCCCGACCGGCTGGCCGGAGAGGAATCGGCGGATCGCTTCTCGGAAAACCGCAAGATGCTTTTCCTCTTCCGGATCATGGACACCGGCGGCCTGGCCCTGATCCATGAAGAGACCCTGCGGGAGATCAACCGCAGCCTGGTGCAGCTGATCCGCCGCCAATCCTTTGAAGAGATCGAACGCTTCCTGCTGACCACCCTGGCCCTGCTCAAGAGCAATGTCCGGCGCTATCCCCACACCTCCCTGCAGTGCATCCAGGTGATCGGCTCCGAGGTGTTCCGCCGGGGCAACTCCCGGCTGGTGGAAACCTTCCTCTGGGAGACGGTGCGCTTCGGCTTCCAGTACGCCAATGTCACCGGTATCGGCGAGGATTGGCAGCCCTTGGCCAACCCCGCCCACCTGGCCAACATCCGGGTCTGGCTCAACCTGGTGGGCCAGGAGCCCAAATGGTGTTCCACCCTCTTTTCGGCCCTGATTATCAACCTCAAACTCTCCGGCACCTGCCTCAAGGACACCGACCTTTTTCAGCGCGATATCACCGAGCTGCTCAACCAGCCCATCGAGCCGGTCTATAACCTGGTCACCCAGTTCGCCAAGCTGGTGCCGGTTTTCTTCAACGACATCGGGGCCGAGGGTCAGTTGCGCGAGGTCTCCACCGAACTGGATGAGATTCACCAGCGCCGCGACAAACTGATCCATTTCCTCCGCAAACAGAGCCATGTGGAATCGAGCAACCTGATCGTCGATTTTATCGAGGCGATCATCCTCTTCTGGCGGGACCGCGACCGGCGGGGGCTGGCTCCCTACCTGCCCGAGGAGGTTTTGGCGCAGATCAGCCCGGAGGGGGAGTTTGTCGATGATCTGCATCGTCTGACCACCCGGATCTGGGGCCTGAACCATATCCGCCAGGTCACCGACCTGCTCAACTGGGACTTCACCCAGCGTCGCCACTACCTGGCGCAACAGGAGGATATTCCCCCCGGAGAGCGGCGCCGCTTCGATCTGCTGGTTCGGATGTACCGGCTCTGCCACCAGAAATACAACCTGGGCACCGAGGAGTTGCGCCAGCACCTGAAACAGGCGGCGGCCGGCGGCTTTCCCGAGATGGAGCAGTTGCTGGCCGATCTGGAGATCTGCGACACCTTCGAGTGCCTCAGCGCCATGCTCGATCACCTGGAGCAGCTCAGGGAGATCATCCTGAGCCCGGAGCGCTTTCCGGCCCAGGAGAGCATCTACCACAAACGCCATATCGCGGTGGATATCCCCTCGATTTACGGCCGCTACCAGGAGCGCAAATTCGATGCCCTGAGCCTCACCTTCCGCCTGGAGAACCTGGCCAACACCTACCTGGAAAAACTGCCGGACACGGTCAACCTGACCATCATCACCAAGGCCACCTTCATTAGGATCATCAAATGCCTGCGCCTCTATCTGCGGGCCCTGAAGATCGACGGAATCAGCAGCCGCAAACTCTCCTCCCATATGTCGCTGCTCAGTAACTCCCTGGGGATCAAACGTTTTTCCTATACCCAGTTCCTCGATATCTTCCGCGGCCTCTCCGAGGGGGTCAAGGATGTGATCTACACCTATTACACCAACCTCCACGAGAACAACCTGAGCATCATCATCCCCCAGATCGGCCAACCCAACCTGCTGCCCAAATACCGTTACCTCTGGCAGGAGGATGATCCCGGCGGCAATATCAACCGGCTTTCGGAAAGCTTTATGCGCGACCTGATCGCCGGCACCTTCGGTCTCCAGCATCTGGACAACTTCATCACCCGGATCTACCAGACCCTGGAAGCCCAGAAAGAGGTGCTGGACGAGGGTAATCTCGACCTGCTGATGACCTACAACCCCGAGCGGGCGGTCACCCCGCTCAATCCCCGCCACAGCCGCAACGCCAACCTGATTTTGCTGGGCAACAAAGGCTACAACCTCACCCTGCTGGCCATCCAGGGCAAGCCGGTGCCGCCGGGGTTTACCATCACCACCGAGGTTTTCCGTTGCTGGCCGGTGATCCGGGAATTCAACAAATGCCGGGACGATTTCATGGCCCGGCTGCGCCTGGCCCTCAACCGGGTGGAGGAGCAGACCGGCCGCCGCTTCGGAGATCCGGCCGCCCCCCTGCTCCTCTCGGTACGCAGCGGGGCGGCGATCTCCATGCCGGGAATGATGTCCACCATCCATAACGTGGGGCTCAACGAGGATATCGTCACCGAGTTCGCCGAACAGGCGGGCAAGGAGTTCCTGGCCTGGGACAACTTCCGCCGCTTTCTCCAGTCCTGGGCCATGGGCCGGGGGGCGGAGCGGGAGTGTTTCCAGGAGCTGATGGACGCGGCCAAGGCCCGTTATGGGGTGAAGTATAAACGTGATTTCTCCCCCGAGCAGATCCGGGAGCTGGCTCTGGAATATCAAAAAACCATCCGGGGCCGCGGGATCGGCATCCCCGACGATCCCTGGCTGCAGTTGACCGGAGCGGTGGAGATGGTGATGGCTTCCTGGGATACCCCCAAAAGTCAGGACTATCGAGCCATCATGGATATCTCCGACGACTGGGGCACGGCGGTGATCGTGCAGACCATGGTTTTCGGCAATATCGGGGCCCGGTCGGGCAGCGGGGTGGTGTTCACCGCCCATCCCTACCGCAAGGTGAGCCGGGTGGCCCTCTGGGGCGATTACGCGGTGGGGGACCAGGGGGAGGATATCGTCAGCGGCCTGGTCACCACCGAACCGATCTCGGTGGAACAGGCCGAACTGGACGGCCGGTCCCCGGAAAACACCCTGGAGCGCCGCTTTCCCAAGGTCTATGAGCGGCTTTTGGCAATCTGCCGCAACCTGGTCTATGAAAAGCGCTGGAACGCCCAGGAGCTCGAGTTCACCTTCGAGGGTCCCGAGGCCGAAGATCTCTACCTGCTGCAGACCCGGGACATGATCACCATCAAAAAGAAGGAGAGTTTCTTTATCTTTGCCGACCACGCCGGCGCCGATGCGGCGCTGCTGGCCCACGGGGTCGGGGTCAGCGGCAGCGCCCTATCCGGCCGGGCGGTATTCAACGGCGACAACATCCAGCGGATGCGCCGGGAAGACCCCGAGGCCACCCTCATTCTGGTCCGCCAGGACACGGTGCCGGAAGATATCAAGGAGATCGCGGTGGCCGACGGCCTGCTCACCGCCCGGGGCGGCCAGACCTCCCACGCGGCGGTGGTGGCCACCCGGCTGGAAAAAACCTGCGTGGTGGGCTGCTCCAGCCTCAAGGTTTATGAAAACGAGGAGCGTTGCGAAATCAACGGCACCGAGATCAACTTCGGCGATTTCATCAGCCTGGATGGCCGCAAGGGCCTGGTTCTACGCGGCTCCCACCCCACCAAAAAAGAGATGCAGATCCTCCCCCTCTAGTTACTCCCTTCCTCCTCCCCGCGACCGGGTCGAAATCTGTGAAGAACAGTTCACAACTCGACCGCTTTCTGTTGAAAGAAATTATCTGGTTTATCTCGACTTTCAGGCTTACTCTCAACAACCATAAGCTTCCGGCTTTTTACGACCCGGACAAATCAACCCAGAGGTGAGGAGGAAATCATGCGAAAAACTTTTCTGATCGCGGCAATGATGGTGGCGGGTTTTGCCGGGACCGCTTCGGCCAAGGAGTTCATGACTTGGCAGACCCCCGGTTTCACCGGGCCGGAAACCTGCAAGATGTGTCACTCCGACATCCATGGCCAGTGGTCCAGCAGCTGGCACACCATGAAAACCGAATGGGGTCCCGCCCATCCCGAGGTCTATCTGAGCCAGGGTGACCAGCGCTACCCCTGGGGCAAGGAGAAGGTTTATCCCTGGGTCAAGCGGGACTGGGACAAGCTGGATACCTACATGATTCTGGACCGCAAGGACGCCAACACCAACTATGTGGCCATCGACAAGGTGGCCTTGAACGAGGTGGATCTGGTGGTCGGCAGCCAGCGCAAGCAGCGTTATGCCGTCTACTATGACGGGGGGGCCCGCAAGGCCTGGCTGGCCACCACCCAGGACCGGGGGATCTCCTGGACCCTGGATAGAACAAAAGTTGTCGATTACCCGGGCAACAAAGAGCGGGCCGGCTACAAGTTTCTCTTCATCGAAGTTCGGCCCAAGGACGGCGACATCAACAAAAGCAATTACGGCACCTGGCGCTCCTGGCAGGAGCAGTGTATCGCCTGCCACGGCACCGGTTTCGATGCCGACGCCTTCTATAAAGCCAAGGAGGAGTACGTGGCCGGCAAGCGGGAACACCTGCGTGACACCTTTGTCGCCAGCGTCTCCATCTCCTGCGAGGCCTGCCACGGCGGCGGGGCGGCCCACGCCAAAAAACCCTCCCAAGATAACATCATCAATCCGGCCAAGTTGACCGACCCGGCCCAGCGGATGGTGACCTGCAACCGCTGCCATACCCGGGCCCAGACCAACACCATGCACGGTAAGGGCTCCAACGACAACCGCGGCTTCATTCTCGGGGAGCACAGCTACGAGGATGTGATGCAGTATACCCGCCCGGCCTGGGGCAAGGGCAATCGGCAAACCTCCATCGACGGCAAAGGCCGCCGGGATCATCAGCAGGACATGGATATCATGTTGAGCGCCACCATTAAAGGCTCCCACAGCGTCCATGCCAACATGGCCTGTTTCGATTGCCACAACGCGCATCAGGTGGGCAACAACCCGGAATACCCCTGGACCTACACCCCCAAGGAAGAGGCCTGTATTCAGTGCCACGGCGCCCAGACGACGGCGGTCCTGAAGGTGATGGACGGGCGGACCGGCTGGCCCCGCTATGGCTACGGCAACTGGGATAACGAAGGGGGCCGGGTGCCCAACAAGCAGCATATCTTCAACCTTGACGCCCAGGGCCGCTCCTTCGGCCTGGCGCCGGAACAGTATCATTGGGCCCTGAAGCAGGGGGGAAACCCCAAAAATGAGGCCGACTGGCTGGCGATCTGGCCTTGGGAGAAAGGGGCCCTGGAAGCCCAGGGGCAGAAGGTAGCCATCGGCGCCGCCCCCTGGCAATAACCAGGACTTGATTTTCCCTTAAAATCTCTTCAGGGATCGGGGGGGGGTTCGTTGCCGACGACGAAACCCCCTTCTTTTTCACCACCTTTTCTGGTAGATCAACCACCATGCTGACCACCGTCTTGCTCCCATATTTGGTTGTGGCCCTGGCTTCTCTGGGGGCGGCGGGATTGACCATGTACTCCGGTTTCGGCCTCGGCACCCTGCTGCTGCCGATCTTCGCCCTCTTTTTTCCGGTGGAGATGGCGGTGGCCGCCACCGCCGTGGTCCATATGGCCAACAATCTCTTCAAGATCGCCCTGGTCGGCCGCTACGCCGATCGCGGCCTGATCATCAACTTCGGAGTGCCCGCCCTCCTTGCCGCCCTGGTGGGAGCCGCCGCCCTGGGCCTGGTGGCCGGCCTGGGAACCATCACCAGTTATACCCTGGGGCCCCACACCGCCACCATCACCCCCATCAAGCTGCTGATGGGTTGTCTGATCTTCGTTTTTGCCCTTTTCGAACTGCTGCCCCGCCTGCGTCAGTTAAAATTTGACCGCCGTTACCTGCCCCTGGGCGGCCTGCTTTCCGGTTTTTTCGGCGGTCTCTCCGGCCACCAGGGCGCCCTGCGCTCCGCCTTTCTGGTCAAGACCGGGGTCTCCACCGAGGCCTTTGTCGGCACCAACGCGGTAATCGCCTTCATGGTCGACCTGGCCCGCCTGGCCACCTATGGGATCATGTTCTGGCTGGCTGGCACCCTCTCGCCCCTGGGGGCCGAACAGTGGCCCCTGGTGCTGACCGGGATCATCGCCGCCTTCAGCGGAGTGATCCTGGGTAAACGCTTGCTCGACAAGGTAACCATGGGGGCCATCAAAACCCTGACCGGGGTGCTGCTGCTGGCCATCGCCATCGCCCTGGGGGCCGGACTGGTTTAGGCCAGGGAGAAAACATGGCGGCCACCGCGACCCCTTTTTTCCTCTTTTTTGTTTATCTCTTTTACGGCGCGGCTTTTTTTGCCATCGGAGTGGCCATTGTTTCCCGGCTGAAAACCCTGGCAAATTTACAGCTGGCCGGACTGTTCCGGCTGCTGGCCCTCTTTGCCTTCAGTCACTCCCTGCATGAATGGCTGGAGCTGTTTCTTTTCCTCGAACTGACCATTAACTCCGCCCAACTGCAAGTTCGCCTCTTCAGCCTGCTGCTCCTGTTGCTCTCTTTCCTCTTCCTCTTCGCCTTCGGGATCAACATCCACCACAAACTCAACACCGGCAGCCGTCCCTACCTGATCGGACTGCTGCTGGCGGCCATGGGGTTATTTTTCCTGTTACTGCAAAGTCACCTGGTCCTGCAGAATCAGGAGTACCTCAATGTAATTGATTACAGCATTCGCAAACTGTTCGCCCTGCCCGCCACCCTGCTGGCCGGCAGCGGTTTTATCCTCTACGCTCGCCGTCTGCGCGACCTGAGCAGTAAGGGGGCCGGCAACTTCACCGGAGCCGGCCTGGCCATGCTGGCCTACGGCATCTTCACCGGCCTCTTTCCCTCCACCGCCACCCTGTTGTTGCTGCCGATTCAGCTCTGGCGGGGACTGACCGCCCTGGTTATTCTTCACTTCATCATGTACGCCCTTAATATCTTTCTGGCCCAGCGTGACGCCATGATCAGCGAAAAGCTGCAACGGACCGCCCATGGGGAAAAACTTGGTTCCATCGGTCGCCTGGCCGCGGGGATCGCCCACGAACTCAACAACCCCCTGGCCAACGCCTCCCTCCAAATGGAACTGCTTCGCCAAGACCAGGCCGTTACCGCCCTGCCGGAAAAAAGCCTGGCCCGCCTCCGGACCATCGAGCGTAACGTGGAAAAAACCGCCCAGATCGCCGGCGAATTGCTCTTTTTTGCCGACCGGCGTCAGGAATCAACCCCGGTGGAGGCCGTTAACCTGAAAACCGTAGTCGACCTGGTCTGGCAGGGCCTTTCTCCGCGCCAACAAAACTGCCGACTGGACAACAATCTACCCAATGACTTGCAAATTGAGGGGGTGGCCCTTAAGCTGGAGCAGCTGTTCCGCAATCTGCTGCTGAATGCCCTGGATGCCATGCCCGACGGCGGTGAGATCACGATAAACCTCCAGGAACAGGGGGAGCGGCTAACCATCACCATCCTCGACCGGGGGGAGGGGATCGAACCCGACCAGCAAAACCTGATCATGGAGCCCTTTTTCACCACCAAGGAGGTGGGCAAGGGGACCGGGCTGGGTCTGACCATCTGCTACGGGATTATCTCCCAGCATGGCGGCACCATGGAGATAGCTCCCCGGCCGGACGGCAAGGGAACCGCCGTTACCCTGACCTTTCCCAAACAACGGCGCCAAGGGGGACTAGAACCGCTGTGAACCAGGCCGGGCAAACCATCCTGATCGTTGATGATGATCGAGAACTGCGCGAAACCATCACTGAAATCATGGTGGGGGAGGGGTTTGTCGTTGAGCGCGCGGAAACCGCCGATCAGGCGCTGACCAGGCTGGCCCAGACCCCCTTCGACCTGGTGCTGCTGGATATGATCATGCCGGGAACCGATGGCATGACCGCGATCCATCTGATCAAAAAAGTCGCCCCCAAAACCAGGATCGTGGTGATCACCGCCTTCTCCTCAATCCAGAACGCGGTCCAGGCCATGCAGGAGGGAGCCAATGACTATCTGACCAAACCCTTCAAAATTGAAGCGCTGCTTACCACGGTGCGAAAAAACCTGGCCCAGGCCGGCTTCACCGACGCTTGCCGGGAGGTGAATATCGACGGCATCTTCCAGGGGTTGGCCAATCAGATCCGCCGCCAAATTATCCTGGTCCTTCAGGAAAGTGGCCCCTGCCGCTTTATGGATCTGGTGCGGGCTCTCAAGGTAAGCGATCACACCAAGGTAAATTTTCACCTGAAAGTGCTCAAGGAAACCGGCTTTCTTAAGCAAGATCCGGAAAAAATCTACTCCTTGACCGTCTCGGGAGCCCGGGCGGCCGCTTGCCTGACCATGATCTCCCGCAGCCTTTAACTCACCAGCCGAAAAAATAGAGCAGCACCGCCCCCAGCAGAAGCCGGTAGATCACGAAGGGCTGCATCCCCATCCGCCGAATAAAGGCCAGGAAGTAGTGGATACAGAGGTAGGCGCTGATCCCGGAGAGTACCACCCCCAACCCCAGACTCAACCACTCCACCGCCTCGTCGCCCCGGAGCAGGGAGACAACCTCCAGCCCCATGGCCAGGACAATCACCGGAATCGAGAGCAGAAAGGAGAAACGGCTGGCCGCCTCCCGGCTCAGGCCGAGGAAAAGGGCGGCGGTGATGGTGATGCCCGAACGGGAAGTCCCGGGGATCAGGGCCAGGGCCTGGGCGCAGCCGATGATGGCGATATCTTTCCAGCTCAGGGTGTGTTCGTCCCGGCCGTTGCCATGCTTCCAGTCCGACCAGGCCAAAAGCAGGCCGAAGCCGATCAGACTGAAGGCGATCACCACCGGCGAGCGCCACTCCTCCCCCACCGCGACCTTAAACAGCAACCCGGCCAACCCCACCGGGATGGTGCCCAGCAATACCCCCCAGGCCAAGCGGCTGTCGCCCACGGTTTGCCGGCAGGCCAGCGACCGGCCCCAATCCCGGCCCATCACCGCCAGATCACGGCGAAAATAGGTCACCACCGCGAACAGGCTGCCCAGATGGACGGCGATGTCGAAGCTCAAACCCTGATCCACCCAACCGGTGAGAACCGGCACCAGGATCAGATGGGCCGAGGAGGAGATGGGTAGAAACTCGGTTAGGCCCTGAACCACGGCCAGAATTGCGATCTGCAGTAAATCCATGCCCCATCCTATAATGGGGTGGCAATAAAGATTCAACCAAAAACAGGGGGCGACCGCCAACGTTGTCTTGCCTGTTACCCTTGTCTTGTGGTAGTAATATTTGTTGGATATTGTAACTTTTCGGATTTTAAGGCGGGGGAAACAGTGAGCGACAACGGCCAATTACTTTCATTGGAAATAATGGAGAAGGCGGCGGAGTGTCTGCGCACCCTGGCCCATCCACACCGCCTGCGGATCATCCAGATCCTGCTGGAGCATGACGAATCGGTGGGGGAGCTGGCCCGGGCCTGCGAACTGCCCAGCAACGCGGTGTCGGAGCACCTGCGCATCCTTAAGGATCGGGGTTACCTGCAAAACGAGCGCCAGGGGCGCAAGGTTTTTTACAAAATCGCCGAACCGGCCCTGGCCGACATCATGCACTGCATTGAAAAGCGTTTCGTGCTGGCGCCAGCCCAGGGGGTTGCCAATCTGGAGCTGCTCAACTAAGATCCCGCGATCTCTCCCCCCAGGCAGCAGTTACGGCCGCTGCCCTTGGCCCGGTAGAGGGCCTGATCGGCCAGAGCGAACAGTTCATTGGCCGACTCAACTTCCCGGCTCAACCCACCAATCCCGATACTTACGGTAATTTTGATCGCCGGCCACTCCCCCTCCTCGGAGGAGGAGGCCGGCACCATCACGCTTTCGGCAATGGTCCGGCGCAACTTTTCGGCCAGCTTCAAGGCGGCGGCCTCGGGGGTATGGGGCAGAATAACCAGAATCTCCTCACCGCCGTAACGGGCCACCAGATCGGTTCTGCGCAACTGCCCCTTGATCAGGCCGGCCAGGCTTACCAGAACCCGATCCCCGGCCAGGTGGCCATAAGTGTCATTAACCACCTTGAAGTTATCGATATCGATCAACATGATCGTCAGGGGTAATTCATCACGGTGGGAAAGGAGGATCTCTTCCCGCAGCCGCCGTTCCATATAGCGGCGGTTGAAAATTCCCAGCAGGGGATCGGTGATATTTTCCTGCTCCAACACACAGATCCGCTTGAGATCCAGGGTGGTTTTCAGGGAGAGGAGATTGACCACCAGCACAAAAACCGCGCCGAAAAAGAGGATAAAGGGCACCAGCAGATCAATGGTGCAAAGCGCATCGGTTTTGGCCTGGAGAAAAAAGAGATAACCCAGGTAGCTGGCAAAGAAGAAGAGGATGAAGACGCTAAGAATTTTCCAGCCCGTGCGGAGGTAGGGCCGGGGAAGTTCCCGGATCAGCTTTCTGACCAGAATAAGGGAGGCCAGCTGCAGCAAGGCTCCACTGACAACCAGCGCGATGAGGAGGTAGTCCATGATGGCTGGGTTGGTCCGCCTCGGTCAAATTTCATAAATATATGCTGAGTATTTTTTTCTATTCCATCCCACCCGGTAAGAGTCAATCTTTTTATGCACAATTCCGGTCCCGACCCGCCGCCGGTTTAGGGGGGCGGGCCGGGGCCGAAGTTTAGTTACTTCCCAGCGAAAATTAGAACTTGGCTTCGAAGGTTACATAAACCTGGTCGGCCTTATCCGCCATTAAGACACCCATCGCGGCCGCCTGCTGACGCTCGGCCGCGCTGCCCAGGTCGTAAGGCCGCATATTCCAATCCAGCGAACCGGTGTAGTCATAGCGGTAGTGCTGGTAACCCACCCGGATAAAGGCGTTGCCCAAGGGGGAAACCTGGCGACCGGGGATATCATAGATCCCGTAGATCTCGTAAACGTGACCCCGGGTGGCCAGCTTGGAGGCATAGATATCATCATGCCCCGGGCTCATCCCGATCCAGTATTCGCTGCCGTAGTTGTATTCCAGGCCCAGCTTGACGGGGGCTTGCGGCAGATCGTAACGGGTGCCCACGTAAATGGAGTAACCGTTTTCCGAACTGGTGTTGGGACCGACGGCCATATCACTGAACATCCCGTTCTGGTTGGGGTCGGTCCGACTCCAGCCACCGGCGATGAAGTAGTTCACGCTCTGCACCTTGTCCATATAGAGGGCGGAGGTGTGGTAGATATCACCGACATTGTCGCGAGGGCCCATCATGGCGAAAATGGCCGCTTCCGTCAAAGGATCGGCTATATCGGGGTAGTTGAAGACATCCATGGCAATATAGGACTGCAGGTAGACAAAACGATTGCCCTGATTGTGAATATCCCAGCTGATCCCCATGAAGTCGGTATCTTTGATGGTGGTGCTGCCCAAACCGGACTCAAAGCCGCGGCCGTAGCAGAAACGGATCCGGCCGGGCAGATCGACAAAACTGAACAGCTTGTCGTAGGCATAGCCGATGGTCAGCCCGTCAAAAGGCCAGTCCATGTAGGAAACCGGGGTGGCCATCCGGCGATCTTCGTTCTGACGCAACTGGCTGGGGGGTCCGTCGGTGGTGGGGCGACGGCCGATGGAAAACCAGAAGTTGGTGTCGGCGATATTGTTCCAGTTGACGATGGCCCGATCCACCAGCAGCGTGTTGTCGGACGCCCGCCGGCCGGAGTTGCCGTCGATTCCCGGATAACCGCCGAAGAAACCACCTTCATCATCCGGGGCATTCTGCATCCCCCAGGCCTTGAACATGGCCAGGCGGCCGACAAACTCGACATTGTCCTGAACCTTGGCGTACATATTGAGGCGTAAACGGTTGGTCATCAGGCTGTCGTTCTTTTCGGTCACCGTGGCGTTGGGATTGGCGGCGGTGTAGCGATCCCGGCTGTAGTAATCGTAGCGGCTGCGGAAATCACCCGACCAGTGGAAGCGGGTGCCAATGTCGTGCCAGACCGTCTGGTCAAGGGCGTCAAGCTGGGCCTGCTGCTCGGCCAGCTGCCGCTTCAACTCGGCGATCTCGTTCTCCAGAGTAGCCGCCTCTCCCACCACCGGTAAGGCCAAAAGACCGGTCAGGGCCAACATACTGAACGTTTTCTTCATCTTCTCTTCTCCTCTCACTTGCCAAAGATTTATCACCTGGTGGCAACTCCCCACACGGGGACCACCCCATCAGGGCCGGGCAACCCCTGTTGCCAGACCCAATCCCCATCAAAAGCAATGATCTTTTGTTTATATGTCTAAATATAACGATATGTCAACATAAAAAAACAGGACCCTAACCGTTACCAGGTTACCGAAAACAGACTACCACTAAGTTACGGCGGATTGAAAAAGAAAATTTAAGAGAGGTGGACAATTCCGGAGGGGCCGGGAAGCACTTCCCCGATGATCCCGAAGTCCAGGGGATAGTGGCGTTTAGCCAGGCGGGAGGAGATCCGGTCAATGGTGGCGGGGGGGGCGGCGATCAGCAGGCCGCCGGAGGTTTGGGGATCGTAAAGGGCCATCTCCAGGGGATCGGTTTCCCCCAGGGTGGAGCGGACATACTGGCGGTAGTAGTCGCGGTTGTTGTAAGCCCCCTCGGGGATGATCCCCATGCCGGCAAAATTGAGGGTTTGGGGAAGAATCGGAACCGCCTTGGCGTTCACGTTGATCGCCACCCCCGAGGCGGCGGCCATTTCATACAGGTGGCCCAGCAGGCCGAAACCGGTGATATCGGTGCAGGCGTGGGCCCCGGAGGTAACCATGACCTGGGCGGCCTCCCGGTTGAGCAGGGCCATCACCTGGCCGATCATCTTTTCGAGATCGGCCCCGGCCAGGCCCCCCTTGATGGCGGTGGCCAGGATACCGATCCCCACCGGTTTGGTCAGCAGCAACTGATCGCCGGGTTTGGCCCCGGAGTTGAACAAAACCCGGCTGGGATGGACGGTGCCGGTGAGGGAAAGACCATACTTGATCTCCTCATCCTCGATGGAGTGGCCGCCCACCAGCAGGGCGCCGGCTTCGTTAAGGGTATCCAGCCCCCCCCGCAGGATCTCCTTCAGCACCGCGCAATCCATCTTGCGAATGGGAAAGGCCACCAGGTTCATGGCCAGAAGGGGAGTGCCGCCCATGGCATAGACATCGCTCAGGGCGTTGGCCGCGGCTATCCGACCGAAGAGGTAGGGATCGTCAACAATGGGGGTGAAAAAATCCACCGTCTGGATCAGGGCGGTTTCGTCGTTGAGTCGATAAACCCCGGCGTCCTCGCCGCCCCCGATTCCGGCCAGCAACCGGGGATCGTGGGGCAAGTTCATCCCTGCCAGGATTTGGTCCAGGTCCCCCGGACCCAACTTAGCCGCTCAACCAGCGGCTTTGACGGTGCCGGTCAGCTTTTCCAGCTTCTTCACTTAACCCAACTCCTCTTTGCCCTCCCGGGCGAGCAGGTCGCGGACCGCCTCCCGGCAGGATTTATCTTCATAAAGCACCAAATAAACCTCTTCCAGAATCGGCATCTCCACCCCCATTCGCCGGGCCAGGGCCCGGGCCGAACTGGTGGTCTTGACCCCCTCGGCCACCATCCGCATCTCCGCTAAAATTTCGCCGATTTTCATCCCCCGCCCCAATTTCAGCCCCACCGTGCGGTTGCGGCTGAGATCGCCGGTGCAGGTCAGCACCAGATCGCCCAGGCCGGCCAGGCCGGAGAAGGTGAGGGGCTGGGCCCCCATCTTGACCCCCAGCCGGGTGATCTCGGCCAGCCCCCGGGTGATCAGGGCGGCCCGGGAGTTGGTGCCATAACCCAGCCCGTCGCTGATTCCGGCGGCGATGGCGATAATGTTTTTCAGGGCTCCCCCCAGCTCCTGCCCGATCAGGTCGGTGCCGGCATAAACCCGGAAGCGCTGGGTGAAGAAGAGTTGTTGGAAATAACGGGCGATCTCCTGGTCGGCGGCGGCCACGGTAACGGCGGTGGGCAGCCCTTCGGCCACCTCCCGGGCAAAACTGGGCCCGGCCAGCACCCCCAGGCGGCATTTAAGTTCCGGTCGCTGGGCCAGGGCCAGCTCCTCGGCCATCACCCCGGTCATGGTCAGCAGGGAATCGTTTTCGATCCCCTTGGCGGCGGAGATAATGGCACTGCCGGGCTCAAGATGGGGAACAATCCGCTTAAAGACCGCCCGGAAACCGTGGGAGGGCACCGCCATCACCACCGCCTCGCAGCCCCTGACCAGGGCCGGATCGCTGCCGGGTTCGATATTTTCCAGCAGAGGAAAACCGGGCAGATAGGCCCGGTTTTCCCGCTCCCGGCTCATCTCTTCCACCCGGGCCGGGGTGTGGCTCCACAGGGGAACCCGGTAACCCTTGCGGGCCAGGACTCCGGCCAGGGCGGTGCCCCAGCTGCCGGCCCCGATCACCGCCACCCGGCCGGGATCACCCTTTTCACTCATCTCCGCTCTCGAGCTCGAGTTCGCCCTCATCATCATCGGCCACCGATTCCGCCAGACGATCCAGAGCCACCACCTTTTCCTCCTTGTCCAGGTTAAACAGCCTCACTCCCTGGGTGGTGCGGCCGATCACCCGCAGATCGGTCATGGGCATCCGGATGATCTGGCCCCGATTGGTGATCATCATGATCTGATCGTCGTCGCAGACCTGCAACATTCCCACCACCTGGCCGTTGCGGGCGCTGGCCTTGATCGCCATCACCCCCTTGCCGCCCCGACGGATCAGCCTGAATTCATCCACCCGGGAGCGCTTGCCGTAACCGTTTTCGCACACCACCAGAATGGTTGATTCGGGATCGTGGGAAAGAACCTGGACCCCCACCAGCTCATCTTCGGGGGCCAGATTGATCCCCCGCACGCCGCTGGCGGTGCGGCCCATTGTCCGCACATCATCCTCGTTGAAGCGCACCGCCATCCCCCGCCGGGAGAGGAGCAACACCTCATTGTGGCCGTTGGTCAGGGCCGCGGCCAGGATTTCGTCATCCTCCCGGATGGTCAGGGCGATCTTGCCCCGGCGGATGGGGCGGCTGAATTCGCTTAAAGCGGTCTTCTTGACCACCCCCTTCTTGGTGACCATCAGGATATTGCAGGCCTCGCCCTCGGCCACCTCGAAGGAGGCCACCGGCAGAATGGCGGCCACCTTTTCCTCGGGCCCCAGATCCAGAAGGTTGACCACCGCCTTGCCCCGGGCGGTGCGGCCGGCCTGGGGCAGCTCATAAACCTTGCGCCAGAAGACCCGGCCCTTGTTGGTGAAGAAGAGCAGGGTATCGTGGGTGGAAGCCACCTGCATCCAGCTGATGAAGTCCTCTTCGGTGGTGCCGGCCCCGCGAATCCCCTTGCCGCCCCGCCGCTGGGAGCGGTAGAGATCCACCGGATTACGCTTGATATAGCCGGCGTGGGTGACGGTGACCACCATCTCCTCCCGGGCGATCATATCCTCGGGCAGGATCTCGTCGGGGGCTTCGATGATCTCGGTCCGCCGTTCATCACCATAGGTCTCCCTAATCGCCTCAAACTCCTCGCGGATGATCTTCATCACCAGGGACTCGTCGGCCAGGACCTGGCGCAGCCAGGTGATCTCCCGCATCAGGGCCTCATACTCCTCGATGATCTTTTCCCGTTCCAGGCCGGTCAGGCGATGGAGCCTCATTTCGAGGATGGCCTGGGCCTGAATGGCGCTGAGTCCGAAACGGCTCATCAGCCCCTCCCGGGCCTCCTGGGGGTTGGCCGAGGCCTTGATCAGTTCCACCACCTCGTCCAGGTTGGTGATGGCGATTTTGAGCCCCTCCAGGATATGGGCCTTCTCCTCGGCCTTGCGCAGGTCGTGGGCGGTGCGCCGGTAAACCACGGTCTTGCGGTGGAGCAGGAAGTGCTCCAGGATCTGACGCAGATTCAGGATCTCCGGCCGCATATTGACGATGGAGAGCAGAATCACCCCGAAACTTTTCTGGAGGGGGGTCATCTTGTAGAGCTGATTGAGCACCACGTCGGCGAACTCGTCCTTTTTCAGCTCCAAAACGATCCGCATCCCCTGACGGTCGGACTCATCCCGGACCTCGGAGATGGATTCGATCCTCTTCTCCTTGACCAGCAGGGCGATCTTCTCGATCAGGGAGGCCTTGTTCTGCTGGAAGGGAATTTCGGTGATGATGATCGATTCCCGACCGCTCTTCTGTTTTTCGATATGGGTGCGGGAGCGGATCAGCAGGGAGCCGCGCCCGGTCTCATAAGCCTCGCGAATCCCGGCCCGGCCGCAGATAAAGGCGCCGGTGGGAAAATCGGGCCCGGTGATGATCTCCATCAGGCCGCTGACCGTGATATTGGGATCCTCGATCAGGGCGATCAGGCCGTCGATCACCTCCCGCAGGTTGTGGGGGGGGATATTGGTGGCCATCCCCACCGCGATTCCCGAAGAACCGTTGACCAGCAGGTTGGGAATCCGGGCCGGGAAGACCTGGGGTTCGTTCATCGAATTGTCGTAGGTGGGGATGAAGTCCACCGTCTCTTTTTCCAGGTCGGTTATCATCTCCTGATCGATCCTGGTCATCCGCGCCTCGGTATAACGCATGGCCGCCGGCGGGTCGCCGTCCACCGAACCGAAGTTACCCTGGCCGTCCACCAGGGGATAGCGCATGGAGAAACTCTGGGCCATCCGCACCAGGGTGTCGTAAACCGCCGAGTCGCCATGGGGATGATACTTACCGATCACGTCACCGACGATCCTGGCCGACTTGAGAAAGGGGCGGTTGTGATAGTTGTTCAGCTCCCGCATGGCAAAAAGAACCCGGCGATGCACCGGTTTCAGGCCATCACGAACATCGGGCAGGGCCCGACCGACAATAACGCTCATCGCGTAGTCGAGGTAGGATTTGCGCAACTCCTTTTCGATGGAGATGGAGGGCTGCTCAACCGGGGCGGTGGGAGAGTTGTTGGTCTCTTCAGTCATATCTGTTCAATTTTCCGTTTCTAATTAAATATCAAGAGAGGAAACTTCCAGGGCGTTGGCCTGAATAAATTCGCGGCGGGGCTCAACCTTGTCCCCCATCAGGGTGGTGAAGATTTCGTCGGCCTTTTCCGCGTCCTCGATGTTGACCCGCAGCAGAATCCGGTTTTCGGGATTCATGGTGGTTTCCCACAACTGTTCCGGATTCATCTCACCCAGACCCTTATAGCGCTGGAGCGAGCTGCCCTTGAACGATTCGGCTCGGATCACCGTCAGCAGCTCCCGCCAGGAGGCGACGGCCAGCTCCTGATTTTTCACCATTACCGTAAAACTCTCTCCCAACATGGAACTGATCTTGGGGTACTGCGTCAACACCGCCCGATACTCGGGCATCAAGGGGATCTGGGGGCCAATGGTGGTAAGGAGATGAGCCTTGTCCTTAACCGCCACATCGAACTCATAACAACTGGGCCGCCAGCGGCAGGGCCGGATGTTGCCCAGGATAAACCTGCCGCCGCTCAACCGCTGGTGCAATTCCCCCAGCAGGGTTTCATTCTCAAACTGGTCGGCGGAATGGATATCCTCCTCCACCAGATAGCGCAGCAGCTCCTCCCAGAGATTGAGCCGCTCCAGATAGTCCACCAGCCGCTGGTAGCCGGAAAGATCCCGCAGCAGGGCCACCAGGGCCTCGCCCTCGATGACCCGGCCATCATTGCTGCGCACACTGATTATCTCGCTGGCCTGCTGAAAGAGAAAACGGTTCAATTCCTCATCATCGAGGAAGAACTGCTCCTTTTTCCCTCGGCTGAGCCGATAGAGGGGGGGTTGGCCGATAAAAACCCGGCCCTGTTCCACCAGGGGCAGCATCTGGCGGTAAAAGAAGGTCAAAAGCAGGGTCCGGATATGGGCCCCGTCCACATCGGCGTCGGTCATGATGATGATCTTGTGATAGCGCAGCTTGCTGATATCAAACTCCTCCCGGCCGATTCCGGTGCCCAGGGAGGCGATGATCTGCTTAATCTCCTCGCTGCTCAACACCTTGTCGAAGCGGGCTTTTTCCACATTCATAATTTTGCCCCGCAAGGGCAGGATGGCCTGAAAAACCCGATCCCGGCCCTGTTTGGCGCTGCCGCCGGCCGAATCACCCTCCACCAGGAAAATTTCTCGTTCTTCCGGTTTTTTGGACTGGCATTCGGCCAGTTTGGCGGCCATCATCAGATCCATGCCGCTGCCCTTTTTGCGGGAGAGCTCCTTGGCCCGCCGGGCCGCTTCCCGGGCCCGGGCCGCGTCCACCGCCTTGCCGAGGATCTTTCGCGCTTCCTGGGGATGTTCCTCCAGGTATTGGGAGATCTTCTCGTGGCAGATGGTTTCGACGATTGATTTGACCTCACTGTTGCCCAGCTTGGTTTTGGTCTGACCCTCGAACTGGGGATTGGGCACCCTGACCGAAATTACGCAGGTGATCCCTTCCCTTACATCATCTCCACTTAATTTTTCCCGCAAATTCTTAGGGATGATATCGTCGCTGGCATAGCGGTTGATGCACTTGGTCAGCGCCGCCCGGAAACCCACCACATGGGTGCCGCCCTCCCGGGTGTAGATATTGTTGACGTAGGGAAAGAGCCGCTCGGTATAACCCTCAAAATATTGAAAACTCACCTCAACCTGGACATCGTCCCGTTCTCCCTCGATGAAAACCGGCTCCAGATGCACCGTGGTCCGGTTGCGGTTGAGATACTCGACAAAGGCGTTGATTCCGCCCTTGAAGTGAAATTCATCCTCGGCTCCGGTCCTCTCGTCATGGAGAAGAATTTTGACATTGCGGTTAAGAAAGGCCAGCTCGCGGAGGCGGGCCTGGATGGTTTCATATTTAAACTCAGTGGTCTCCTTGAAGATCTCGGGATCGGGCAGGAAGGTAATCTTGGTGCCGCTATGTTCGGTCTCCCCCACCACCTCGACATCCCCCTCCTTGATGCCATGGTGATAAATCTGGCGGTGAATCTTACCATCCCGCTTGACCTCGGCCACGGTTCGCACACTCAGGGCGTTGACCACCGAAACCCCCACCCCATGCAAACCACCGGAAACTTTGTAGGTGGAGTGGTCGAACTTGCCGCCGGCGTGCAGGGTACACATTACCAGCTCCAGGGCGGAAACCCCCTCGGTGGAATGAATACCCACCGGAATACCCCGGCCGTTATCCTCCACGCTGACACTGCCATCCTTGTGGATGCTCACCCTAATTCGGCTGCAGTGGCCGGCCAGGGCTTCATCGATACTGTTGTCCACCACTTCGTAAACCAGGTGGTGCAACCCCTCTTCGGCGGTGTTGCCGATATACATGGCCGGCCGTTTCCGAACCCCTTCCAGGCCGGAAAGCACTTTGATCTGATCGGCGTCGTAACTGTTTTTCAATATTTCACTCAAGGCGGTCCATCCCTCTGTTTTATTTACCCAATAAACTGAGCCAAATTATCAAACCAGCTGCCACCTAAATTTTCATGGGCATGATTACGCTGAGATATCCGGGATCGTGGTCTCCCTGGATCAAACAAGGGCTCTCCTCGGAATTGATATAGGCCTTGATCATCTCGCTGGCCATCACCTGGAGAGACTCGTAAAAATATTTACCGTTGAAACCAAGCTGCATGGTTTCGCCATCGTACTTGGCCGCCACCTCCTCTTTGGCGCTGCCGAAATCCATATTCTGGGAGGAGAGGGTGACGCTATCCTTTTCGATCAAAAACTGCACCGCGTTAAAGCGATCTTCGGTGAAGATATTGACCCGGCGCAGGGAGTGCATCAGGCTCTTGCGCTCCAAACCGATGAAATTGTTTTTATTTATCACTTTGATAATGCTTTTGTAATCGGGAAAATCTCCACTCATCAGGCGAATAACCAAAGTAAAACTGCCCGCCCGCGCCACCACCTGTTTTTCCTCGATCCCGATGGCCAGGCTCTCTTCGCTGTCACAAATCTTGCGGATCTCCTGCACCCCTTTACGGGGGATCAGAATTACCCGCTCCATCTCCAGGGGGGTCAGATCACCCTCCACCTTCTTCTCCATCATCGAGAGGCGGTGACCGTCGGAAGATACCATGCGCAGAAAATGACCATCTGCCAAAATCTCCTTTTCCAGCAGCAAGCCGGCCAGGTTGAAATTGCCCTCACCCTCCTGGGCCACCGAGTAGATGGTCTTGTCGATCAGATCGGCCATGGTCTCCGAGGCGATGGTGGCCATGTTATCCTCCCGGTAAGGAGGAAAGGCGGGAAACTCTTCCGCCGTAATGCCAGCCAACCGGCAGTCACTGCTGCCGGCAACTATTTTGACCCGACAGTTGTCATGTTCTTCCAAACGGATCTGCTCCGCCTCCGATTCCCGCACCAGTTCAAAAAGTTTGCGGGCCGGCAGGGTAATCTCCCCCGGGGTGATCACCTCGGCCGGAACCCGGCAGCGTAACCCCACCTCCAGGTCGGTGGCGGTGAGGGTCAGACCATCCTGATCCGCTTCCAGCAGCAGATTGGAAAGTACGGCCAGGGTGCCCTTCTTGCCGGTGATGTTCTGGAGAGCGGCAAGGGCGGCAAGGAATTCGGGACGGGGAACATTCAGTGCGATTGCCATGGCGGATCCCTTTTAATAAGTAAAAGAGTTAAAAAGATTAAACTTATGGTTATTAAAGATTGTCAGTTTGTGGAATACCTGAACAAACTCTTAAAAAGACTATTTTTTTTATCAAAAGTCCGCTTGGGGACAATTTCGTGAAAAGTTTTTTTTTCAGTTTTAAACAACTTTTCCACAGTCAATCAACCGCCGGAAAACCGTTTTTGTTAATATCACTGTTTAAAACAAATTAAAATATTGTTTTTAGGTATTATTTATAATAATAACGGCCATGGGAAAAACACCCCTTAATAACCCCTCCATTTTAGCGTAAAAGGGTAAAAAAATAAATAAAAATAAGGAAATAAAGAGGATGATAAATTTTTTTTCACAGCAAAACAAAATGTTAGAAGATATTTTTCTGGAGGCGATGGCCAAAGGGGTTTTTCCAGGGGCGGCAATCGCCGTGGCCCATGGTTTGGCAACTAATCGAAACACCGAAATTAAATGCTTTGGAAAGACCGGTTATCAGGGGGATGAAATAGAGCCGGTGGACTCGGAAACCTTTTATGATCTGGCTTCCTTGACCAAACCCCTGGCCACCCTGCCGGCCCTGCTGGTTTTACTGGCCCGGGGAGAACTTAGTCTTGATGATAAACTTGAAGATCTTTTGCAACGGGAGGTTCCCCGGGAGAAGCGGGCGATCCGTTTACGGCAGCTCTTGGGCCACGGTTCCGGTTTACCGGCCCATCTTCCCTTTTTTGAGCAGTGGACTCCCCTGGCCGTCCAGGAGCAACGGGAGGAGATCAGGGAGCAGGTGATGACCGAAATTCTGGCCCGGCCCCTGCTTTTTACCCCCGGCAGCGCCACCCTCTACAGCGACTTGGGTTATATCCTGGCCGGGATGGTGGTGGAGTTGAAGAGCGGAGAGGATCTGGCCCGATTTGTTGAGAAGCATATTTATGCCCCCCTGGGATTAAGTAACCAGCTTTTTTTCAATCCCCACAACCACCCCCGCCATGTGGCCTATGCCCCCGGGGAGTACTGCTCCTGGCGTCAGCGTCTGTTGCGGGGTGAGGTGGGTGACGAAAACTGCGCCCTTTTGGGGGGAGTGGCCGGTCATGCCGGTTTGTTCGGCAATATCAAGGGGGTGGCGGGGTTGACCTCCTACCTGCTGGATCTCTGGCAGGATCGGGCCCCGGTAAAACTTATGCGGCCCGATGACCTTCAACACTGCCTGGTCAAACAGCAGCTTAAACCCGACACCACCTGGGCTTTGGGGATGGATACCCCTTCGGCCCAGGGTTCATCGGGGGGTGATCTGCTCTCGGCCGACAGTGTCGGCCATCTGGGCTATGCCGGAACCTCTTTCTGGATCGACCCCCACCGCGAACTGGTGATGGTGCTGTTGACCAATCGGGTCCACCCCAGCCGTTTCAATGACCAGATCAAGAAGTTCCGTCCCCTCTTGCACAACACCCTGGTCAACTTCTTGGATCACGGCAAATTGTCAATTTGAAGCCAGTCGCAAAATTTCGGCGATGGTTTTGGCGGGATAAATTTCCCCGATTTCCCAGCGCCGGGCCAGGCCATGGGCGTTGGCGGCGATCATGTCGATATCAGCCGCCGGAATATCGGCCTCCTGGAGGCTCACCGGGCTGCCCAGCCCGGTAAACCATTTTTTCAGGGCCGCAATTCCGGCTCGACCATCATCCAGATTAAAGATCTCTCGGGCAAAGCGCTGGAACTGTTGGGGATTGCGGGGCCGATACCATTCCATCCAGGCGGGAATCACAATGGAAAGTCCGGCCCCATGGGCGATGTTGTAGAGGGCGCTAAGGGAGTGCTCAATCATGTGGTTGGGAAAGGTATAGGGGCCGACGCCGGCCGGGGTCAGTCCGTTCAAGGCCAGGGTGGCGGCCCACATCAGCGAGGCCCGGGCTTCGGGGTCGGCAGGACGCTTCTTGATGGTTTCGGCATCCTCCATGATGGTCTTGATCAACCCCTCCACCAGCCGGTCCTGTAAACGGGTGGCTTCCCCCTGGCCCTCCTTGGTGAAATAGGCCTCGATCAGATGGGCAATGGCGTCCACCGCCCCGTAGGCGGAATAGGCCGGGCTAACACTGTGGGTCAGCTCCGGGTTGAGAATCGAAACCCGGGGGTGGGTGTGGATGCTGCCGATATTGTACTTCTGGCGGGTCTCCTCGTTGGTGATCACCGCGTTGCCGTTCATCTCACTGCCGGTGGCGGCCAGGGTCAGGATGGTGAACACCGGCAGGGCGCAGGTCACCTCCCGGCCCAGAAAAAATTCCCAGATATCCTCTTCGGCCGCCGCTCCCACCGCGATCGCCTTACCCTCATCCAGGACCGAACCGCCACCCACCGCCAGCACCGCCTCCACCCCGCTGCTGCGGGCCAGGGCGATCCCCTCCCGGGTGTGGCTTAAAACCGGGTTGGAGACCACCCCGCCAAACTCGACAAAACCGATGCCGCTCCCATTGAGGGAAGCGATCACCCGATCGAGGAGACCACTTTGGCGGGCCGATTCCCGGCCGTAAAGCAGCAGGACATTGCCGATGCCGACGGCTTTGAGTTCGGCGCCGATCTGCGTTTCGGCTCCGCGGCCGAAGATAATTTTAGTCGGGTTATGAAAAACAAAATCGTGCATCGCTAAACTCCTCCAACTCAGTTCAGTTTCTCGTTTTCATGGTAAAGATGGACATCCCGCTGGGGAAAGGGGATGGAGATCCCTTCCCGGTCGAAGGCCTGTTTGATCTTTTCGATCAACTCAAAACGGACCGGCCAATAATCCGAGGTGTTGACCCAGGGGCGGGCGACGATATTGACGCTGCTGTCCGCCAGTTCGGAAACGGCGATCAGGGGAGCCGGCTCCCGATGAACCCGGGGCTCGGCGGTGATGATGCCGGTGATGATCTCCTTGGCCTTGCCGGTATCGTCGCCATAACTGATTCCAAAGAGCAGATCCAACCGGCGGGTGGGGTGGGCGGTGACGTTGGTGATTACGTTGCCCATGATGGCGCCGTTGGGCACCACCACCTTCTGGTTGTCCGGGGTGGTCAGTTCGGTGTTGAAGATGGAGATCTCCTTCACCGTACCGGAAACCCCGCCGGCGGTGATGAAATCGCCCAGCTTGAAGGGGCGGAAGAGAATCAGCATCACCCCGGCGGAGAAGTTGCCCAACGAATCCTTCAAGGCCAGGCCCACGGCCAGGCCGGCGACCCCCAGCAGGGCCAGGAATGAGGTGGTGTTGATTCCCAGCCGATCCAGGGCCGCCAGGACCACCGCCGCCAGCAGGGCGTAATAAGCGACATTTTTCAAAAACTTAACCAGGGTGGCCTCCACCCCTCGCTGTTCCATGAACCGGCCCAGAAAACGGCTGATAAACCTGGCCGCCGCCTTTCCCACCAGAAAGATCAGCAGGGCGGCAAGCAGGTTGATCAATAAACCCGTGGCAGGCTCGAGAAGGGAGGTAAGCTGATCCATGGCGATGGTTTACCGACCAAAAATTAGTAAAAAAAGCGGGTAAAAAGGAGGACTCTTCAGCCACCATATTATGGGCGGTTGGCGACTGTCAAGCTCCTTGTCGGCGAGTTTCCCCGGCCTTCAATCCTTGCCCGGCCAGGAATTTTCGGGTTACTTTGCACTCCTTCCCAAGGATTTTAAAAAAGAGGAGGTTGATATGTTTTTTCGTGCCGCAGCAATTTCGTCCGCTCTCCTGCTGGGGATTTTTCCCCTGTCGGCGGCGGCGGAGGAAAACCGGGAAGATTCGCTCACCCTGGCGGTCACCGAAGATAAACCGCGCCGATGGAGCTACGAGGCGGGCCTGGATCTGATGGGCCGGGAGGGCAATGTGCGGGAGTTCGGCCTGGGGATCAACCTGGGGGCCACCCTGAGCGGAGCCGACGACACCCTGAAACTGGTGGGTGAACTGGAGAACCGTGAGTCAGAAGGGGAGAAAACCGCCGACAGCGTGATGGGCAGCCTTGATTACGAAGCCTTCTTCAGCGAGCGGATCGGCTGGTATTTCCGCACCGCCCTGGAGCGGGACAAGGTGGACCTGGTTGATCTGCGCTCCACCAGTTCGGCCGGTTTATCCTATCGAATCTTCAAGAGGGAGGAGCACCGCCTGGTGTTCCGGGCCGGTCTCGGTTACCGCTATACCGAATATGAAGGTCCCCATGAAGATGACTCCGACCCCACCCTGGACCTGGGTCTCTTCCACCGCTACACCCTGGACCAACGCTTGAAATGGCTCAACGAGCTGACCTATTCTCCCAGCCTTTCCCAAATGGCCGACGACTACCGGCTGATCCATGAAAGCTCCCTGGAGATGCCGGTGGGGCTGGGCGACTTCTGGTCCCTGCGGACGGGGGTACGCAACGAATACGACAGCCGCCCGGCCGGCGAGAAGCGACTGGACACCAGCTACTTCATGCGGCTGATCCTGAAGTGGGGGGAGTAGCCGGGTCGGAGTCGGGGCGGTATCTCTCCAGCAGTTGCAGTTCGATGGGTTTGCTGGCCTCGCCGAAATAGAGGGTGCGGTGGGGGAAGGGAATTTCGATGCCGTTTTGGTCGAAGGCCAGCTTGACCCGACGGAGGTATTCCCGCCCCACCGCCCACTGGCGGATCGGCCTGGTCTTGATCCGGCCCTTGATCACCACCGAGGAATCAGCAAACTTATCCACCCCGAAAATTTCCGGCTCCTCCAGCATCAGGGGGCCGATCTCCGGATCGGCCTTCAACTCCTCACCCACCTTTTTCATCACCGCCATCACCTGATCGGTGTTCTCCTTGTAGGCCACCCCGATGTCGAAGATATAAGCCGACCAGTCGTTGGTCATGTTGCTCAGGGTGGTTACGGTGCCGTTGGGAAAGATATGGACCACGCCACCCAGATCCCGCAGCACCAGGGTCCGGAAATTGACCCTCTCCACCAGGCCGCCGGTGCCGTTGACCACCGCCACATCCCCCACCCGGACCTGATTTTCCAGGATAAAAAAGAAACCGGCAATCACGTCGCGAACCAGGTGCTGGGCGCCAAACCCCAGGGCCAGGCCGAGGATACCGGCCCCGGCTAAAATCGGAGCGATATCCAGCCCCAGTTCCCGCAGAATGATCAGCCCCACCGTGATCGTAATGGCTATCAGGGCGGCCTGGCGAACCAGGCGAATCAAAGTTTCCACCCGTTTGGCCGCCTCGCTGGGCGGCTCTCCCTCCTTTCTGCCCTGCTCCAGCAGGCGCTGCTCCAAATTTTTCAGTCCCTTGCGGATCAGCAGCATTACCCCCCAGGCAACCAGCAGAATCAGCATGATCCGGATGCTGGTGGTGACAATATCATCCCAGCTGATACCTTGCAGATACCGTCCGATAAGTTCCATGTTGCCCTCGTGAGGTTGTGGGTTACTGGTTGATGGCGGCGAGAAATTGGGCTCCGTAGCGTTGCAGTTTGTGTTGGCCCACCCCGTGGATCTCCAGGAAGGCGGCTTCGCCGGCGGGGCGTTGGGTCACCATGGCGACCAGGGCGGCATCGCTGAAGACCACAAAGGGGGGCACTCCGTCCCGCTCGGCGATCTCCTTGCGCAAGCGGCGCAGGTTCTCGAAAAGGGCTTGCCCCGCTGGGTCAAGGCGACCCGGCGCATCCTCGATCCCCCGTCCGGCTCCCGGCCGATAGCGTCCGGCCGGAACAGCCCTCTCCGCCACCGGTCGGGGGCGGGGCCGCCCCATCTCCAGGCTGCTCTCCCCCCGCAACAGGGGGCGGCTGGTGGGGGTAAGTTTCAACACCGAATAGCTGCCCACATCCTGCTCCACATAACCCAGATGGATCAGGTGGCGCAGCAGGGCGGCCCAGTAGTCTTTGTCCCGGTCGGCCCCGATCCCGTAAGTGGAAAGGCGGTCGTGACCCAGCTCCAGCAGCCGCCGGTTTTTTGAACCCCGCAACACCTCGATCACATGGGTCATCCCGAACCGCTGCCCCACCCGGAAGATACAGGAGAGGGCCTTGCGGGCGTCCTCGGTGACATCCACCATCTCCGGGGGGTTAAGGCAGGTGTCGCAGTTGCCGCAATCCTGGGCCAGGTTCTCCCCGAAATAACCCAGCAACACCCGGCGGCGGCAGCCGCAGGCCTGGGCAAAACCCACCATGGCGTTGAGTTTGTGGCTTTCGATCCGGCGCCGTTCCTCGTTATCACTGTTGTCGATCAGGCCGCGGGCCAACGCCACATCGCCAAAGCCGAAGAGCAGCAGGGCCTCGGCCTCCAGGCCGTCACGGCCGGCCCGGCCGGTCTCCTGGTAGTAGCCCTCGATATTCTTGGGGATATCGTAATGGACCACGTAGCGGATATTGGATTTATCGATCCCCATCCCGAAGGCCACCGTGGCCACGATGATCAGGGTATCGTCGCGAAGAAAGGCCTCCTGAGCGCTCTCCCGCTCCTCGGCGGGCAGGCCGGCATGGTAGCTGCGGGCGCTAAAGCCGGCGGCGTTGAGCTTGGCGGTGAGCTGCTCCACCCGTTTCCGGCTGAGGCAGTAGATGATCCCCGCCTCCTTTTGGCGATCCTCCAGGAAGGTGGTGAGCTGGCGGAAGGGATTTTTTTTCTCCAGCACCGTGTAGCGAATATTGGGCCGGTCGAAACTGGTGAGATAGCAGCGGGCGTTCTCCAACCCCAGGCGGGCCAGAATATCCTTGCGGGTGTGGGGCTCGGCGGTGGCGGTCAGGGCGATGATCGGGACGGCGGGGAACTGCTGCCGCAGTCGGCCCAGCTGAATATATTCCGGGCGGAAATCGTGGCCCCACTGGGAGACGCAGTGGGCCTCGTCGATGGCGAAGAGGGCGATGGACAGCTCCGAGAGCCGGGCCAGAAAATCGCTGTTCATCAGCCGTTCGGGGGCCACATAGAGCAGATCCAGCTCGCCGGCGTGCATTCGGGCCAGGACCTGGCGGGCCTCCCCGGCCTGAAGCGAGGAGTTGTAAAAAGCCGCCTTCAGGCCATGGACCCGGAGGGCGTCGACCTGATCCTTCATCAGCGAAATCAGGGGAGAAACCACGATGGCCACCCCCGGCCGGTGCAGGGCCGGGATCTGGTAGCACAGCGACTTGCCCCCGCCGGTGGGCATCAGGACAAAGGCGTCCCGGCCCCCGATCAGCGCCTCGATGATCTCCCGCTGGTGGGGGCGGAAGGTTGTAAAGCCGAAAATATCCCGCAGGGACTGGTCGATCTTGCTCATTTGGCCAGGTTTTTTCTGATCCGGCTGACCGCCTCCTCCACGTTTTCCCGCTGGCCGAAGGCCGACAGCCGGAAATAACCCTCGCCGCTGGGGCCGAAACCGGAGCCGGGGGTGCCCACCACATGGCACTCGTTGAGCAGTTTATCGAAGAACTCCCACGAAGAGATGCCCTCCGGGGTCCGCAGCCAGATATAGGGGGCGTTGGTGCCGCCGTAACAGGTGATCCCGGCGGCGCTGAGCCCTTCGCGGATCAGACGGGCGTTTTCCAGGTAGTAGTTGATGATCTCCTGGTTCTGGCGCCACCCCTCGGCGGAATAGACCGCCTGGGCGGCCCGTTGCACCGGGTAGGAGACCCCGTTGAATTTGGTGGACTGGCGGCGGTTCCAGAGTTTGTTCAACCCCACCTTCTCCCCCCGGGCGGTTTTGCCGGTCAGGGCCTCGGGCACCACGGTGAAGGCGCAGCGCACCCCGGTGAAGCCGGCGGTTTTGGAGAAGGAGCGGAACTCGATGGCGCACCGTTCCGCCCCCTCAAGCTCATAGATCGAATGGGGGATGGCCGGATCGGTGATAAAGGCCTCGTAGGCGGCATCGAAAAAGATGATCGCCTCGTTGGCCAGGGCGTAGTCCACCCACTTTTGCAGCTCCGCCTTGCCGGCCACCGCCCCGGTGGGGTTGTTGGGAAAACAGAGATAGATCAGATCGACCTTTTCCGTGGGCAGGGGCGGGGTGAAGTTGTTCTCCGCCGTGCAGGGGATATAGACGATCCCGTCGTAATAGCCCCGGCTGTCGGCCTCGCCGGTGCGGCCCACCATGACGTTGGTGTCGTTGTAGACCGGATAGACCGGATCGCCGATGGCCACTTTGTTGCCCAGGTCGAAGATATCGAGAATGTTGCCGCAGTCGCACTTGGAGCCGTCGGAGATGAAAATTTCCGAGCGCTTGAGCTTGACCCCCCGGGGAGCGAACGCCTTCTCGATGATGGTGTCGATCAGCCACTCGTAACCCTGCTCGGGGCCGTAACCCATGAAGGAGTCAACCCGGGTGAGGTCGTCGATTCCCCGGTGAAAGGCCTCGATCACCGCCGGGGCCAGGGGCCGGGTGACATCGCCGATCCCCAGCCGGATCACCTTGGCCTCGGGGTTGGCTTCGGTGAACATTTTGATCCGCCGGCCGATTTCGGGAAAGAGGTAACCGGCCTTGAGTTTGAGATAGTTGTCGTTGATCCGTGCCATACCAGAAAAGCCTCCAGCAAAAATGATGACCTTGCAAAAACCCACCAAACGTGTTGGTCGGCCATGCGAAAATAAGCAGTTACAAAGAGCGCCCTGTCGTCGTCGCGGCTTTTTATCGGCAATGCTGCCGATGACTGACAGCGACGTCGACAAAAATTGGGGTTGAAAGGGGTACTAACCATAAAAGCCCGATCTGTTTATGTCAAGCCGGGCTCAGAAAAGTTAAAAGGCCATCCCCAGGCTGAAATGAATCACGAAATCGGGTTCGTGGCGGTCGGCCCGGCGGTCGGGGTTGAAGGCGAAATCGAGCCGGGCCGGGCCCACCGGCAACAGATACTGGATCCCGGCCCCCAGGCCGGGGCGAAAATCCTTGAAGTAAT
>NZ_JBIPKH010000010.1:0-99920 GCF_044068625.1 Desulfurivibrio modestus | reverse complement strand
GAAGTAATCACTGAAGGTGGCGTCGATCACCTCGGAGCGGCTGGCCATGGTGGTTTCTCCCTCTTCCAGCCGGGATTGGTTGGGGGAGAGGTTGCCGTAATCGAAAAAGAGGGAGATGGCCAGGTTGTCGCGCAGGCGCCGGCGCAGCTCGACACTCAGCAGATTATAAGCCATTCCCCCCACCGGGTTGCCGGCCAGATCCTTGGGGCCCAGCATCCCTTGCCGGAAGCTGCGCACCGAGTTTTCGCCGCCGTTGTAAAAGCGTTCGCCCACGGGGATGTTGTCCTGGCCGCTGCCCGGTAGAATCAGGCCGGTGTCGGCCCGCAGCCCCAGCACCAGGCGGTTGCTCAAGGGGCTGAAGTGGCGCCAGCCCGTGGTGAAGCGATAGAAGGTCAGGTTGCTGCCCAAGGCCTTTTCGGCGCCCTCCACCGCCCCGAAGACCCGCTGTCCGGCGCTGGGGAAAAAGATGTCGTTGCGGGTGTCCCGAGCGAGTTGAAATTTGATGGAGGCGATGGCGTAATCCTCCTCATGGCTTTCCAGGGTGGTGTCGGCTTCGATGTCGGAGATATCGCTGCGGCGGATCTGGTAGCCCAACGAGGCGAACATCCGGTGGGGAAGAGCCCGGGAGAAGGTCAGGCCCGCCCCGGTTTCGCGGCGGGTAAAGGCGGGCTCCTCGCGCACCCGGTAATAAACCGGCAGATCGGCGGTGATCTTGCTTTCCAGCACCCAGGGGTCGGTGATTCCCGCCTTGATTTCGGCCCCCTTCAACGAGGCCCCGCTCTCCAGGCGCAAGATCCGGCCGCTCCCGAAGAGGTTGCGGTCGATGAATCCCACCCGCCCCCGCAGCATCTCGTAGGAACCCCAGCCGGCCTCCAGAAAAAACTCCTGGGCCTTTGCCTCCTCCACCGCCACCAGCAGGGTGCGCTGTTCCTCGGCGGCAGCGATAACCTCCACTTCTTCCGCCGCCGGGCTGATCCCGATATCCACCCGGGTGAAGAGGCCGCTCCGGTAAAGCTCGCGGAAGGATTCCCGGCGGGCGCTGTCGCGGTAGATATCGCCGGGGCTGATCTCCAGGCGATGGAGGATGAAATCATCGCTGCTCCGCTGATTGCCGCTGATCTCGATCTCCCGGATGCGCACTTTGGCGCCGCTGGCCACCTCGGCCAGCAGCATGATATCGCCCGGATTTTCCCCGGGCCGGTCGTGGATTACCACCCGGACCTCGGGATAACCCAGTTCCTGGTAGGTCTCCAGCAGCCCGCTGCGCAGCAGCAGTTTGCGGCGGGTGAAATAGGGTTGCCCCACCAGCTCGGCGCTCATCTGGGCCACTGCCTGCCGGATCTCCGGCGGGTACTCCCGCTCCGGTTCCGCCAGTTGGACCGCGCTGATCAGCTGGCGGAGCCCCTCCCGGATCTCCAGGGTAATCTCCCCCTCCAGCCGGGCCGCCGGCGGGACGGGGCCGGCCTCTTTTCCCAAGGGAAACAGTTTTTCCCGCAACTGCTCGGCGGTGAGCCGTTGGGGCCCGAAACGCAAGGGGAGGGAGATCACCTCGGCGTCCCAGTAACCGGCCAACAGATACATCTCCCGGATCATGCCCAGGGCCCGGTCCAGCCGGCTCTCCACCAGGGGCGGGGGACCCGAGCCGGGGCCGTCCCGGAGGCTGGTCTCGACAACGGTGATCAACTCCTGGTCGCTGAAGATGGTGTTGCCCAGCAGCACGATGGGGTTGGCCAGAACCAGAGGGCCTTCATTGATCAGAAAGGTAACCCGGCTTACCCCTTCCAGCCCCTCCTCCTCTTGCAACCGGTAATCCACCTCGGCGAAGTAGTAGCCGGCCCGGCGGTAGGCCAGTTGCATCATGTAGGCGGCATCATTGATCTCCGCCTCGCGGCGACCCAGGCGAGGGAAATCGGCCAACTCCCGGGCGGCGGCGGCCAGCAGCCGGCTTTCCGTCAGGCTGTGGTTGCCCTGGAACCGGAAGGAGCCGGCATTATTCGCCTTGGCGGTGGCCCAGGCGGGGGCGGCCGCCGCCTGGATCAGCAGGATCAGCAGGATCAGCAGGAGCAGGGCCAGGAGCGGACCCAACCGGCTCCGCCGGCCCGGACTAGCGGCGGCGGAAGACAATTTTGAGCCCGACATTGAAATCATCATAAATGTCCCGTTCGCTGGTGATAAAGAGGCGGTCTCCCCGGCGCAGGGTATCTTCGGTGAGCAGAAAGCTGGCCTCGATGGTCTCCTGGCCGCCGCGGCTTACCCCCCGGCCGATCTCCAGGTCCAACCGTTCCATGATCGATTCTTCCGCCTCCAGCTCATCGCCGCTCAGCCACTGGGTCAGCAGATCACGGCCCAGGTAAACCGCGATATTCATCCCGGCCTGGCGGCTGGCCTCCTCGCCGCTGATGGCGGGGGCCCGGCCGGTCAGCAGCAGGAGCAGCAGTTCATCATCGGCCAGGGGCGGGGTGGAGCTGAGGGTCAGCACCGGTTCATCGACATTGCCCTGCAGGGAGAGTTGGATGTCGTAACCCAGCAGGCGGGCGCCGGCGTTAATGTCGAAGGAGGGTCGGTCGGGATCGGCCTGGGGAAAACGGATCAGGCCCGATTCCACGGTCAGCCGGCCCGAGGGCAGCAGCACCCGGATCGGGTCCAGGTAGATCTCCCCGGTCAGCACCGGCAGCTCGCCGGTACCACCCAGGGTCAGCACCGGCCGCAGGCTGCCCCGAGCCATGTTGTTGGCCACCAGAAAGGAGGTGGCGGTCTCCAGGCGGATATTGAAAATAAGATCGCGCCAGGGGGGAGTGGTCAGGGAAAATAGTTCCAGCCGGGTCTGGCGCCGAGGTGTGCCGCTGCCGCGAAAAAACTCGAGAAAATCGACATTTTTGGTGTAGCGGCCATCGGTGATCATTATTTGCCCTGCAACCAGCAGGTTCCCCAGGGGACCGATGAAATTGAGCTCGCCGTCGCCCCGGACTCGGATCCCTTCGTCACGATAGAAGAGGATATCCCGGCCGCTCAGTTGCAGATTCAGTCGCAGTTGCGCCAGATCCAAGGGGTGGTCGACGGAGGGTTCCAGCTCGCCGGAGACGGTGAAGGGGGCTCCGCCCAATGAGCCGGTAAATTCTTGCAATTGCAAACGGTTGCGGTCGAATTCGGCGCTTATGGTCAGATCCCGCAGGGCCGGGGTATCGCCGGTAAAGCGCAGCCCCCCGCCGGTCAGGGAGAAGCCCCCAGCCAGCCGGGGGTCGGCGGGGGGGCCGCTCAACTGAAACCGGGCGTTAAACCCGCCCTCCAGCCGGCGCACCCCCGTCAGCAGGGGGGCCAGCCAGGCCAGATCGTCACTGCGCAGTTCGCCGCGCAGATCCAGTTCGGCTCCGGGGCTGCGCGGGTCGTATCGGCCATCCAGGGCCAGGGTGGCGGTGGGCCCCCCCAGCTTGAGTTGGGCCCTGGTGAGCCAACCGTCGGTGATCACCAGCCGGCCGGGGGGCTCGACCAGGCTCACCGCCATCTCCCCGCTTTGCAGGTGTAAATCGTCAAGCCGCAGATCGATTACCGAGCTGCCCAGGCCCAGGATCTCGGCGGCCAGCCGGGCTTGGCCGTACGGGGTATTAAGTTCGGCCTGGCGGATGATCAGGGTCGCTTCCCGCCAGGTCAGCTCACTGGTCAGTAGATCGAGATGGTGGCTGCCCCAGCGTCCCTCCTCCAGGCGCAGAGCCCCCTGCAGGTGGTGGGGCTCAAGGCTGCCTTCGTTGCTTATTTCCGCCACCAGCAGGGCGATGCTCTGCTCCGGTCCGGCAAACTCTTCGGCCCGGAGCAGCACCTCGCCGCGGGGTTGGCCGCCGGCGAAGGCGCCGGCCAGATTGAACTCCATGGCCAGCCGCTCCAGTTCCAGCTCCAGGTAGCGGCTCTGGGCCGCCTTCAGGGAACCACTCAGTTGATATTGCTCCCGTTGCCCGCCCCCGGTCAGCGCCAGGGTCAGCTCCGCCACCTCGATCCCCTGCCAGCGGCCTTGCTCCAGCCGCAGGGAGCCCTGGAGCAGGTAGTGGTCGGGAGTGCCGTCGCCGGTTAGAGACGCCGTAATGGCCCCGCCCAGCCCGTACTGCCGCCAGGTTGCCGGCAGCAAGTCCAGGTAAGCGGCCGCCTCCGCCACCTCCAGGCTTAAACGCAGATCCTCGCCCTTAAGCCGGTGCAGCCAGGCGATCAGCGGCAGCCTTTGCCGGGGCCGGGTTTCCAGCTCCCCCAGGGATAAAACCCCTTGGGCCGTCAAGTGGTCGGGGCCGCTTTGCAGATTGATCCCATGCACCAGCAGCCGTTGTCGGTCAAGTTCCAGGTCCACCGCCAGATTTCCCGGCAGCGTGGGCAACCCCGGCAGGGGCACCAGGGCCGCGAACAGTTCCAGATCGTCGATCCGCAGGCCCAGGGCTCCGGTTATGGGCAGATCGGGCAGCTCACCGCTCTCGGGCCAGGGTCCCAGAGTAACCTCCCTTAGAGCCAGATTGCCCGCCGTGGTGTCGAGATCGGCCCGGTTCAGTTGCAGCACCCCCTCCTTCAAGTTGCCGGCAAAGGTGAGCCGGTGAGCGGGAATCTCCAGGGAGGGTAACGGATAACCCGCCAGGGTGAACAGGGCCGGGAGATCGGCCAGCTCGCCGCTGAAGCCCTCGATACTGCTGCCCGCCAGCAATTGGGGCAGCTCGCCATTGGTCAGGGCGGCCAGATCCAGGGCCAGACCGCTGCCCCGCAAATGATTGGCCCCCAGGCGGGCGGCCAGTTGCTCCAGCCGGAGCAAGCCGTGGGCCAACCGGGCTTCCAGGACAAGGTCATCCACCGGGTAGCCGGCCAGGCTGGCCTGCCGCAGGTGCAACTCCAGCTCTCCGGTCAGATCGGAGGAAGTTGGTTGCGGGCCGGCTGCCGCCTGGGCGGAGAGGTCCAGCAAACCTTGAGGCCGCCAGGTCTGCGCAAGGGCGGCGGGGGCCAGCTCAGCCAGCCGGGCCAGCTCCAGTCCGCCGATCACCACCGCTCCCCGCCAGCCCGGTGAACCATCTTCCAGGGCACCTTCGCCCTCCAGGTTTATTCCGGCTCCCAGGGCTTGCCCGGCCAGCTCAAACCGCCAGGTCGGAGCCCCGGGTCCGTACTCCAGCCGAGCCGTGTCCAGAATCAGCAGTTCCCCCAGCCGCAGACTCTCGATCCGCAGGGAGTGGAGGTCGCCTCGAAGTTCGGCCTGCAGGGGAGCCTGGATCGGGGTCAGCGGGGGATGGGCCAGCCGGAAGCGGGGGCTCTCCAGAGCCAGGATGATGGCGGGGGGCTCCGGGCCCCCTTGGGAGGTCAAACTCAAATTCAGGTCGGCGGCGAACAGCTCCAACTCCCCATGGCGCAGGCTGAAATCCAGGTCCCGGATCGCGATAGCCGGCAGCAGGGGCAGCACCGCCGGCCCGGATTCCTTTTCGGTGGCGGTCGCGGCGGGGAAAGGGGCGTTGAGGTCCAGATCAAGCCGGCCGTCGGCCAGGGTGACGCTGACGGTGGCCAGAAAGGGGTCGAGCCCGTGGCGCAGAGCGGGCAAGGAATAATCCACCCGCGCCTCGGCCAGGACCAGGTCAATGGGGGTGGCCGAGGATGTTTGGCTCAGCGGTCGGCTGCGGATATTTTGCAGTTGGAGCTGATTGTAGTAATTGCCGCCGATTCGCTCCACCGTCAGCTCGATCCCCAGGGTTGGAGCCAGCTCGGCGTTGAGAGCCGCCAGCAGCCGGGGCCCCAGCAACTGTTCCCGCAAACCGTAAAGCCCGGCCGCCAGCAGGAGGAGCAGGGCGCAGAGCAGGGTGGAAAACAGCAGCAAACGTTTCATCAAACTCAATCCGGCAGGCGGGTGTTTCGGAAAAAAAGGTAATTTAGTATGGTGATACCCGGCGGCAGTGCCGGGACGGACACCATAAGATACCCGATTTTAGCGGGAACACCAAAGGTTGCCGTCCGTAACCAGCAGATAAAACAGCAGCGGGGTAATCCCATGACCGATTCAACTCCCGCCGGGATGGTCCGGCTCAATCTGAAAGTTTCCGGCATGACTTGCGCCTCCTGCGTGGCCCGGATTGAAAAGGTAGTCTCCCGCCATCCGGCGGTGGCGGCGGTGGCCGTCAACCTGGCCACCGAAAGGGCGCGAATCGATTACGATCCCGCCGGGATAACCCCGCCGGAGTTGATCGCCGCCGTTGAATCCCTGGGTTTCAAGGCCGCCCCGGCGGAGCTGAATGAAACCCCGGCCACCGCCGACCGGGAGCGGGAGGAGCGGGCCCGGACCATGGCCCGGCTGCGGAAGGATTTCGCCCTGGCCGCCCTGCTGACCTCCATCGTCCTCTTCGGCAGCCTGCCGGAGATGGTGCCCATGGCTTACCATGAGTGGGCCCGGGCGGTGGTGCCGGCCTGGCTGGGCAACCCCTTTACCCTGCTGCTGCTGACCACTCCGGTCCAGTTCGTCTCCGGCTGGCGTTTCTACCGGGGGGCCTGGGCCTCGCTGAGCCACGGCACCAGCGATATGAACGTGCTGGTGGCCATGGGCACCTCCTCGGCCTGGTTCTATAGCGCCGCCATGACCCTGTTCCCCGGTTACCTCACCGCTCTGGGCTTCCCCTACCAGCTCTATTACGATGTCGCCACCGTGATCACCACCCTGATCCTGCTGGGCCGCCTGCTGGAAGCCCGGGCCAAGGGCAAAACCTCGGAAGCGATGCGCAAATTGATGGGCCTGCGCCCCAAAACCGCCCGGGTTCGTCGTCGGTCGGCAGCACCGCATCTTACGGCGATCGATCCGGCTCACGCAGTGGACTACGCATCGCCGGCCCGCTTGCCGCAATCTGCGGCACTGCCGACCGGCGACGCCCCTGAGGACTGTGAGGACACGACTTGTCCGCTGCCGTTGCCGGCAGCAGCGGATAATGGCAGCGGAGAAGAGTTTATCGATATCCCCATTGAGGAGGTGGCGGTGGATGATCTGATCCTGGTGCGGCCCGGCGAGAAGATCCCGGTGGATGGGGTGGTGGTGGAGGGCCGCTCCTCGGTGGATGAGTCGATGCTCACCGGCGAGAGCATCCCGGTGAGCAAGAAGGAGGGGGACCAGGTGATCGGGGCCACCCTCAACAAGAGCGGCGCCTTTCGGATGCGGGCCGCCCGGGTGGGCAAGGACACCATGCTGGCCCGGATCATCCAGCTGGTGGAGGAGGCCCAGGGCTCTAAGGCCCCGGTTCAGAAACTGGTGGACCAGATCGCCGCCGTCTTCGTGCCGACGGTGGTGGTCACCGCCACGGTCAGCGCCGCTCTCTGGTGGTATTTCGGGCCGGAACCCTCGTTGATCTTCGCCCTCACCGTCTTTATCGCGGTGCTGATCATCGCCTGCCCCTGCGCCCTGGGCCTGGCCACCCCCACCGCCATCATGGTCGGCACCGGCAAGGGGGCGGAAAACGGTATTCTGATCAAGGGGGCCGAGGCCCTGGAACTGGCCCACAAGATCAACACCGTGGTGCTGGATAAAACCGGCACCATCACCGTGGGCGAGCCTTCGCTGACCGATGTGGTCACCGCCGCCGGCTTAAAGCTGAAACCGGGGGAGGAGGAGGCCCTGGGGGCGGAAAACGAGCTGCTGGCCCTGGTGGCGGCGGTGGAACGGGCCTCGGAGCATCCCCTGGGCGAGGCCATCGTCCGGGCCGCCGCCGAGCGGGGCCTGGAGTTGGCAGAGGTGCGTAACTTCGAGGCGATCCCCGGTTACGGCCTGCGGGCCGAGGTGGCCGGCCGCCAACTGCTGGTCGGCAATCGGCAACTGCTGGTCAAGGAAGGAGTCGAGGTGGTCGGGGCCTGGGAGGAGGCGATTATGGGTCTGGCGGTGGGGGGCAAAACCCCGATCATGGTGGCCATCGACCGGCGGGCGGCGGGGCTGCTGGGGGTGGCCGACACGGTCAAGAGTTCTTCGGCGGCGGCGATCCGGGAGCTGCGCCGGTTGGGGCTGGAGGTGGTGATGCTCACCGGCGACAACCGCCGCACCGCCGAGGCCATTGCCGCCCAGGTGGGGATCGAGCGGGTGCTGGCCGAGGTATTGCCGGAGCACAAGGCCGAGGAGATCAGTAAGCTTCGGGCCGAGGGCAGGGTGGTGGCCATGGTCGGCGACGGCATCAACGACGCCCCCGCCCTGGCCGGGGCCGACCTGGGGATCGCCATCGGCACCGGCACCGACGTGGCCATGGAGGCCTCCGATATCACTCTGGTCTCCGGCGACCTCAACGGGGTGCCCACCGCCATCCGGCTCTCCCGGGCCACCATGCGGATGATCCGCCAGAACCTCTTCTGGGCCTTCTTCTACAATATCGTCCTGATTCCGGTGGCCGCCGGCGCCCTCTACCCCTTCTTCGGGATCATCCTCAACCCGATGCTGGCCGCCGCCGCCATGGCCTTCAGCTCCATCACCGTGGTGTTGAACACCCTGCGTCTGCGCTGGTTCAAGGCGCTGGGAGCGAGTCCCGCCTGAGGGTGGCCAGGGCCGCTAGCGCGAACGATCCGGCAATCTGGCGATGGGCGGGTTCCACTGGTCCCTGGCCACCCCCGGCGGCCGCCAGCCGCCCAGGCCCTTGCGGCCCGGCTTGTCGAGCAGGAAGGCCGCCGTCAGGCGGTGGACCAGGTTCATGGTCGGTAGGGCGCCATGGAAGCCGGCGGCGAGGCTTAACGCCCGATCCCGCACTTCCCAGTAGCCGAAATCCTTGGGCCGCAGGCAGACCAGGCGTTCCAGGGGAATAAAGGAGGGGAGGGCGCCCCGGAAGGGGACGGTGCCGTCGCCGGTCTGCACGGCCAGCTCGGGGTCCTTGTGGCCCCAGTCGTTGGCCCGGTCCCGGGAGCGCAGCTCGAATTCGGGCTTGCCCCGGTTGGAGCGGATGGGCATGGTCACCCGGGTAGTGGCATCAACTCCGACCAGGCACAACCAGCGATCGCTGCTGAGCCCGCAGGCGGCCAGATCCAGGCTGTCCACCCGCTTGCGGTAGGCCCTGGCCTCGTCCAGCATCTCCTGTAGGATGCCCCGGGCGGCTTCGCGCCGGGCGGCCCGGGTGGAAGGGGGCGACGGCCCGTAAAGCGCCAGGGCGTCACCAATACTTTCCAGGACGCTGGACTGCCAGGCATCCACCTTGAACAGATCGGCGGGGATACCCTCGGCCGCCTGCACGGCAGCGGTAAAATCGGGCAACAGATGGTAAAGGGCCGGAGTGAGCCGGGCCCCAAAACGATCCCGGGGGCTGGGCGGCTGGGTCTCGCCCAGGTCCGCCGTGCCGGTCGCCACCTTGATCGGCGCTTCGATGGAGCCGCCGAAGGGCGTGGCGATGGTGACCACCCGACCGACCTGCGACCGGGCGCCAGCCATGGCCAGGTATCCCGCCACCACCAGTCCGCCCATGGAATGGGCCACGATATCCACCGCCGGCTTGGCGGGGTAGCCGGCCTGGTGATAGTGGCGCGAGAGCGAGCTACGTCCGATCACTTCTTCGATGAAGGCTTGCAGGTGCCGGGCGGTTATCTCCAGGGGTTGGCGCCAGTCGTAAACAAAAGGATAAACCGGGGTCTGGGCGGCGGGGGTGCTGAGCTCCGTGCGCAGCTCCTCGATCAGGTCGCCATAGACGATTTTGAAGAGGGCCTCGGCCTCGACCCGGGCCGGCTCCACCAGTTCGTAGCGGCGGTCATTGGGATGCAGGGCGGCCCGCAGTTCATCTTTCTTCAAGACCCCCCAGACGGTTTCAGGACTGACCTGGTAATAATCCTGCAGCGATGAAGCCGTAATGCCGGGAATAACGATAACCGGATTCTGAACGCCCATAACACACCTCCTTGCGGATAAGATGAAATCCTGACAATCTCAATCTTGAAATCCTCTCCGGGAGTAAGCGGCTTAATCAACTCTCCCGGTTTTGGTCAGTCTGCTGCTCCAGTAGGGGTTGTCCAGTTGGGCGTAGCTTACCCGCTTGCCGCTGGAAGGGGCATGAATAAACGTTTTTTCTGCAACATAGATGCCGACGTGGGAAACCCTGCCGTTGATCCGAAAAAAGAGCAGATCGCCGGCCTGAATTTTTCCCGGCGGCACCGGGGTGGCCTGCTGATAAAGGCTTCTGGTGGTCCGGGGGACCGCGATCCCAGCCTGACTGAAAGCATAATGAACCAGACCGCTGCAGTCAAACCCCTTTTGGGGGGAGTTGCCGCCGGGACGGTAGGGCTTACCCAGCATCCCCTGGGCGATATTCACCGCCGGGTGTGACTTGGTGACCTTGTACCTGGTGGGTTCAAGGGTTTTCTGTTGAAAGCGTGGGGCGCAACCGCCGGTCAGGGCCAGGAAAAACAGGCAGGCGGCGGCAATGGTGGCGAGGTGGCGAAAGTTGGCTGGGGGCATGGTCGGGCCTCCTTAGTGCGCGGTTTTCACGGGGGGCAGATGGCGCATTTGCTGGCAAAGACCTGGGAGGAGAGATAGCGGTCGCCCCGATCGGGCAGGATGGCCACCACGGTGGAACCCCGGGGCAGGTCCCGGGCCACGGTCATGGCGCCCCAGACCGCCGCCCCGCTGGAGATGCCGCAGAAGATCCCCTCCCGCAGGGCCAGGTCGCGGGTGGTGTTGAAGGCGTCGGCGTCGTTGCAGGGAACAATGCCGCTCAGCAACTCCGGCTGGTAGATGTCGGGGACGATGGATTCCCGCATGTTCTTCAAACCCTGGATTCGGTGGCCCAGATCGGGCTCCACCCCGATCACCAGCACCTGGTCACTCTGGGATTTAAGATAACGGGCGCAGCCCATCAGGGTGCCGGTGGTGCCCATGCCGGCCACCAGGGCCGTCAGCTCACCGGCGGTCTGGCTCCAGATCTCGGGGGCGGTGGTGGCGAAGTGGGCCCGCCAGTTATGCTCGTTGCGAAACTGATCCGGCATGAAATATTCGCCGTGGGAATTTTCCATGATGTGCCGGGCCCGAACAATGGCCCCGTCGGTGCGGTCGCAGCCGGGAGTCAGCTCCAGTTCCGCCCCCAGGGCCAGCAGGATGGCCCGTCTTTCCTCGGAAACGCAGGCCGGCATGGTCAATTTGATCCGATAGCCCAGATTGGCCGCCACCATGGCCATCCCGATTCCGGTGTTGCCGCTGGTGGGTTCGAGAATGGTCTGGCCAGGCTTGAGGGCGCCGCTCTTGATCGCCTCCTGAATCATGAAACAGGCCGGACGATCCTTCAACGAGCCCCCGGGGTTGGCCCCTTCCAGCTTGACCTGAACTCGAACCCCGCTTTGGTCCGGATCCCAGATCCGCTCCAGATTGACCAAGGGGGTATTGCCAATGCTCTCCAATAGCTTCATTTCGGTATTCTCCGGTGGTGGAAGGGGAAGGCGGGATTATAGACCACCACCGGGCAGAACTCAAGCGGGTAGCGTGGCGGGGCTTTTTTCTCAAGCTCATCGCCCCCCGTGCCGATGGATATGCTATCCAGCGAGTTTAAATTTTGTGCGGTCACGGGTGGGTTATGGAAATCATCAATGCCCAGGTCAGCCAGCAGGCCGACCATCAGGTGAGTCGGGATTATCAGCGCCGGGAATCGTTGCGGGCCTGGGTCGGGGGCTCGGCCTTGACCCAGGAGGACCCGGCGGTTCGTAAAATCCGCCTGGTGCTGGAAGCCCTTACCGGCTGGGCAATTCGGGTGAGCAGCTTCAGCCCGGTTAGCGGCGTTGAGCAGCCGCTGACGCCGCCGGTCGGACCATCGAGTTCAGCCTGGAGTTGCGGTTGCACCGGGAGACGGTGCGGGAACAGAGTATTGCCATCCGGGCCGGGGATGCCCGGCTCATCGATCCCCTTTTCCATCAGCTCCGCCTCTGGATGAAGGACCAGCATGGTAACGACTATCTTTACACCCTGGCCGAGAAGGGAATCGGCGCCATCCTGCTCGATTCCATTCAAACTCCTTTCAATCTCCACGATTCGGCCGACAACCTCCAGGGCCGGCTGGCAGAAACCTCCATCTACCTCAGCGAAACCGGTCGGGCCGGCACCATCCAGCATCTGGACTACCTGGTTTAAAACGTGATCAATGATTTCAACCGGGAAGGGCTTGGCGTTGTGGTGGCCTTCACGTCATCGCCCCGTCGAAAGGGGCAACTTCCACGCGGTTGCGGCCGTTTTCTTTCGCCCGGTAAAGGGCTTTGTCTGCGGCATTGACGAGTGAATAAACATCTTGCAGCTGGGTATTACCGCTCGCTGCCACGCCAAAACTGAGGGTTATGGGTATCACCCCTTCCGGGGTGTCAATACTGTCGCAGCCCACGGATAGCCGGAGTCTTTCGGCAAACGCGTAAGCGTACTCAAGATTACACTCGGGAAGGATAACCAGGAACTCCTCGCCGCCATAGCGGCCGATAAAATCGTAGGAACGCATCATGGAATGCATTTTTCTGGCAGCCGAACGGAGAACCACATCGCCCGCTAGATGACCATGGGTGTCATTGATTTTTTTGAACAAGTCGATATCGGCCATGATCACGGCCACGCAACTGCTTTCACGCTTGGCCCTGGACAGCTCACGCGTCAGGATCTCGACGATTTCCCCATGGTTCCACAGGCCGGTGAGATAATCGCGGGAAGCTTTCGTCCGAAACATGTCGCGAGCTGTCAGCAGCTCGTTCTGCAGTTCGATTATGCGCCGTCCGGCGCGCAGGCGTAACCGTAGCTCATGGTGCTTGAATGGTTTGGTAATGTAATCGTCGGCGCCGGCTTCCATGCCGGTGATGATATCCTGGTCCCGTTGCAGGGAAGTCAATAGGATGATGTACGTATAGGGTTCTTCCTTTTTTCGTCGAACTATCCGGCAGACTTCCACTCCTTCCAGGTCTGGCATTATCCAGTCAAGCAGGGCGAGTCTCGGCGGGTCATCGGATTGTAAAATCTGCAGAGCCGCATTGCCATTCTCCGCGACAACGACCTCGTATCCCCAGGCGGCCAGCTTTTTTTCCATGAGGAGCCGAAAACTCAGGTCATCTTCAGCTAGCAATATTCGCAAGGATTTCCCCCAAAGTGAAAAAGAAGGTCGCTCCCTTGTCGGCCTGACTTACGGCCCACACCTTGCCGCCGTGCCGTCTGACGATCCTTTCCACGGTGGCAAGACCGATGCCTTGACCTTCGGTGCCCGTCCCGGAGAGGCGCTGGAAAGGAAGGAACAGCTTGTCAGCCAAGGCCATGTCGAAGCCCGGCCCGTTGTCACGGACAAAGTAGGCCGGTTTGCCGTCAACCGCCGTCACGCCGAATTCTATAACCGCTTCCTCCCGACTGCCGGCAAATTTCCAGGCATTGCCGATTAAATTATCCAAGACCACCTGCAAAAGGCCCGGATCACCCTTGGCCACAATCCCGGCGGCGATCTGGAAGGTGACCCGGTTCTCCGGCCCGGCCAGTTTCAGTTCCGTCGCCACCGAATTCGCCCTGGCGCTCAGATCAACCGATTCAAGGTTGATTGCGACGCGACTGACACTGGAAAAGGTCAGCAGGGTGTCAATGAGCCGATTCATGCGCAGGGAACCTTCATTAATTTCCTGGATAAATTTTCGGCATTGGTCGTCGAGTTTGTCGCCGCACAACTCTTCGACCTCCTGAGAGTAGCTGTTGATTAAGGTCAAAGGCCGGCGAAGGTCGTGGGAGACGCTGTAGTTGAATGCCTCCAGCTCGATATTCGCGGCGTCCAGTTCGGCGGCGCGGTTTGTCAGGTCGGTGTTGAGCCGCTCTAAATCTTTCTCCGCCCGCTTGCGCTCGGAAATGTCGATCAAGGCCAGACGGCAATTCCGCATCGAAGCGGTTGCCACTGCTTCGATCTGCACGACAATTTGTTGCTTTTTCCCGTTTAGAAGCGCCACTTCGCTCACTTCCTTGCCCTTGCTGGCAAAGACCTTGCCGAGGAAGGCGTTAAAAGCGGGGCGATGTTCTTTGGTGACGAACTTTCCAAAGCGCAAGCCGGTCAGCTGTGATCGCTCGATACCGAGGAGAGCGGCGCCACAGAGGTTCGCGGCATGGATGGCCCCGTCGCGGTCGAGGGTTAAATAGCCAACCGGGGCGAAATCGTAGAGGTCGGTATACTTTTCCAGAGCATTCTCCACCTCGTCCCTGGCCTGGCGAAGCTCGGTGTTCTGCATCTCCAGTTCGATCTGGTGGACCTGTAATTCGTGCAGGATACGCTGCATTTCAACAACCGTCCGGGAAGCACTCTTCTCAGATCCTTGCGCGATCAGATATTTTTCCGCCCGGCGGCGCAACTTGTCGGATTCTACTAGCCGGTTCTTGTCTGTTCCCAATGTGTGACCTCTTCACACTCGCAACTTTTTCAGCTCCTCCACTCCAGTTGTGGAGATAATGGAGTTGAATCTAATCTCCGGTTCTTCGGTGAGCATTTTCATCGCGCCGAGCAGGATGCCGAAATGAACGGATCGCACATGCGCGCCCAGATCGTCGCGGGTTTCCCATTCTTCCTTGATGTAGATTGAGTTTTCAGACTCAATATCAACGTAGCAATGGCAGTTAATGCAGCCCTGCTCGAGCCTGATCGGCCCAAGTATCGCCCTAACGGCTTGCAGTATCTCTTTGCGTTTGGCGGGTGGGGCCGTCAGCTTGATCGAGGCATCCATCATGATTCCACCTTTGTCCGTTCGGCCTAAAGCCTGCCTCTTCCTTGGATGAGATTGAGCAGCACAACGATAACGGCAATAACCAGCAGGATGTGTATAAAGCCACCCATGGTGTAACTGCTCACCAACCCCAGCACCCACAGAACGATTAGTATTAAAGCTATTGTCCACAACATGATTAATCCCCCCCTAATTATTTTTGCGGCCCATAACCAGCAGCACAATGCCGCCTACAAGCGCGACGGCTCCCACAATCGGTGGCAGCGGCAGCGTTCTCGTCCGCTCCGCCGTCATATGCAGTGGTCCAAGATCGACAACTTTCTCTCTGGTCGTGTAGTTGATGCCTTGATAGGCAAAAGCAATGACTGCTATAACAATGAGGATGATCCCTAATAACAGTTGTGGTTTCACTTTTATTCACCTCCTCGTTGTCATTTATTGCCCTGGACCATTCCTGATCTGACCTGGCCAATGGCGGTCAGCACGGATTTGATCGATTCCTGCAGCCGGTCACCATCCCTAACAGCCCTGTCGGCGATCGGCTTGATGGACTCAATCCCCTGGGGTGTCAGGTCGTTGGAGAGATATCTTTGTATTTCACTGGTATCATTCAAATATGCCTGGAGAGCGCCTTTTACTCCGATGCTGGCTGCGGGGATTTTCGCGTAGGCTGCCCGCATCTCGACGCGACGCTGTTCGCTAAGTTCCTGGATTTCGGCGCTGGCGTATGAAGTTTCCCATTTTTCAAAATAGGTGTCGCGCTGGCTCTGCATCTCATCGGCGTGTTGGTTCAAGCGGCTGCCCAGGGCCTCCATCTTCTTGACCTCTTTGGTGTAGGCCTTGTAGGCTTTGCGGGTGTCTATCTGAGTCGGCATAACAAGACTCGTCAGAGCTGCGTTGGTGGCAGCGATCTGTAAACTGGCTTGTTGGTAGTCGTTCTCCAGCGCCTGCATGGTATCGGTGGTTTTTGTCGCCCGCTCCATTCCGATTGTTGCGCAGCCGGGCAGATAAATGATTGCACCGAAAAGCACGACGAGGGGAAGAACGGCCTTTGCAAGTCTTGATCTCATAAGTTCTCCTTCGTGGTGGCAGTGCCTTTGCCGACTGTTAAATCATCATCGAAGCCGGCAAAGGCACTGCATTTTCTTTAGTCGTTGACTTGAATTACTCGATTGTCATCCGGTTTTTTACATCCTCGACGCCATTCACGTCCTTGGCGTACTTGGTGGCCAGGTCCCTTTCGGCCGCGTTCTTGACCTTGCCGCTCAAAGTAACCACACCGTTCTTCGTTTCAACCTTGGTCTGGAGGCCACTGGTCGAGCGGTGATAGAGCAGCGTCGTCTTGACCATGGCGGTGATGGAGGCGTCATCGATCTTGTCTCCAGCCGTACGGGGATCCTTGGTTTCCTTCGCGGTCTTTGCCACGGTCATTTCATTCTTTACGTTTTTGACCCCTTCGATATCCTTGGCGTATTCAGTAACCAAGTCTTTTTGGGCCTGATTCTCAGCATCACCGCGCAAGGTTACGATGCCGTCTTTGACGTCGACCTCGGTTTTGAGGCCGCTCACACTGCGACGGAACAAAAGCGTGGTTTTGACTTTTGTCATGAGCCACGCATCTGACATCTCAGCTTGTTTCTCTCCTTTGACTTCCAGCTTGTTGTCTACACTCTTGACGCCGGGCAAACCCGCCACGGTTTCAGCGGCCAGGAATTTGCGGGATTCTTCGGATACGGTCCCCGTCAAGCTGACGACGCCGTCCTTGGACTTGATCTTGATATCATCGTCCTTGAGGTAGGTCTTAAACACATGCGACTGCTTGGCTGAAGATACGATTTTGTCGTCCTGGCCGGAGGCTTGCACCGGTACGCTGAACGACAGAACCGCTACCGCTGCCAACATTAGAGCTATGGAAAATAATACTTTCATAATAACTTCTCCTTTTTACTGGGTTTTCCGGCCGTTTCCTTGAGCTTGCCTTTCGCCTCGTGCAGCTTTCCTTCCGCTTTGTCTCTGGTGCTATATTTCATGATGACCTCCGGTCGGTGTTCATGGGTAACTGCTTGCCTGACAATGAGCGCGGCGTGCTCATCGCCGGCATATAGGGCAGATTGCAACTAGCGTGCCGGCGACAACCTGCGAATTAGTTGAGTGTAAAGTGCTGATTATGGAGAGTAAAAAAGAATAAGCACGGGCAGGGGGAGGGATAATCTGTCAGGGGTATCCGTCACACTTGACATAACTGTCATATGTGGCGGCTAGAGCGAAGGCAACTTTTGCTTTATGGGCGGCGGAGGCCGTATTTCCGCATGCGGGCTCGAAGCGTGCTGGAGTTGAGGCCCAGAATAATCGCCGCCCCCTTTTTCCCCTCGATGCGCCAACCGGTTTCCCCCAGCACCTTTAGAATGTGGTTGCGTTCCAGGTCGGCGAGGGCCTGGGCCTCGTGTCTCCCCCCCTGATCCTGAAACGTATCGAAGCGGTCCAACACCTGGAGTTCAGGTCCATGACTGGTGATGATCGCCCGCTCGATAACATTTTCCAGCTCCCGCACGTTGCCGGGCCATTGGTATTCCTGCAGGGCGTTCATGGTTTCCTTTGAAACGGTATCGATCTCCTTGCCGATTTTCTTGTTGTACTTGGCGACGAAATACTGGACGAGGATGGGGATGTCCTCCCGGCGCTGCCGCAGGGGTGGGATGGTGATGGGGAAAACGCTGAGCCGGTAGAACAGGTCCCCCCGGAAGCGGCCGGCCCGGATCTCTTCCTCCAGCTTGCGGTTGCTGGCGGCGATGATCCGGACATCGACCTTGATGGTGTGGGGGCTGCCCAGTCGCTCGAACTCGCCGTCCTGAATGACCCGCAGCAGTTTGCACTGCAGCGGCATCGCCATTTCGCCGATTTCGTCGAGGAAGATGGTGCCGCCATTGGCCAGCTCGAAGCGCCCCATCTGCTGGGCATTGGCGCCGGTGAACGCCCCTTTTTCCCGCCCGAAGAGTTCGCTTTCGATGAGGTTTTCCGGTAGCGCCGTGCAGTTGACGGTGATCATCGGCCGGTTCTTACGCGCACTGCGGCTGTGGATGGCTCGGGCGATCAACCCCTTGCCGGTACCGGTCTCACCCAGGAGAAGCACCGTCGCATTCTGCGGCGCCACCTGCTCGACCCGGAAGAAGACATACGAGATAGCGTCGCTTTTGCCGATGATATCGCCGAAGTCGGACCCTCGGGATATCTCCCGCTGAATGTGGATATTCTCCGCCAGCAGCCGATCCGACAACTGCTTGATTTCTACGTTTGCCTTACGCAGCGAGGCTTCGGTCGCCTTGTGTTCCTCGATTTCCAGCAGCAGCTGTTCGTTTGCTCCGACCAGCGCCTGGGTTCGTTTCTCTACCATCCGCTCCAGCTGGCCATAGGCTTTTTGCAGGGCGTCCTCCGCCCGCCGGCGGTCGCTGACGTCGATGACCGTGGTATGGATATAGTCGACCTTGTCGCCGACATTTCCCACCATGATGCTCTGCAGCTGAACAGGCAGCGTCGTGCCGTCTTTTCTCTTAAGGTCGATTTCACATTTCTGCATGCCCTGGTTATGTGAAACCGCGTCGCGGTGTCTGGAAAAAATCTCTCGACTGGCAGCATTGATAAGCAAATCGGTAAAAGGTCTTTTGACCAGCAGTCGCCTCTCGATCCCCAGCAGTTGCGCCCCGGCAAGGTTAACCTCACGGATCAAACCGCGCTCATCAATGGTGAAATAGCCCACAGGGGCAAAGTCATAGAGTTCGGCATACCTGTTCCGCGATAATTCAAGCTCCTCCCTGGCGTCGCGCAAGTCGGCATTCTGCATCTCCAGCTCGATCTGGTGGACCTCGAGTTCATGCAGGAGCCGCTGTGCCTCTGGCTCGGTTCGGGTGGAGCCCACCGGCGCCGGCGGCTGCTCGGCCTTCCGGCGGTGCGGTTCGCCGATTGCGGTTAACTGGGGCTTACCTTTGTCGATTCCCATGGTCAATCCCTGGCCTTGAGTCTGGCAATCTCCGCGCGCAGTTCCGCTTCCAACTTCTTGGCGGCGGTGATGTCGGCGAAGGTGATCACCACCCCCCCGATGACGTCGTCAACGGTGCGGTAAGGCATGATGCGCACGGTAAACCAGCGTCCGTTGGTGGCGGTGATCTGTTTTTCCGTAAAGACCAGCGTCCGCAGCACCTCCTGCACCTCTTCGGTCATTCCGGGATAAAAGAGGTCGCTGACAATGTCGGAAAGCGGCCGCCCAACATCGCCGGGGATCAGCTTGAAGAGTTTGTCCGCTCCGGGGGTAAAGCGTTGGACGCGCAGCTCGTTGTCCAGGAACACGGTGACGATTTCCGTGCTGTTGAGCAGGTTGCGCATGTCGTTGTCGATGCGAGCCAGTTCGTCCATTTTGGACTGTTGCTCGGCGTTCACCGTTTGCAACTCTTCGTTCAGGGACTGCATCTCTTCCCGGGAGGTGGTCAGCTCCTCGTTGGTGGACTGCAACTCCTCATTGGTCGACTTGAGCTCTTCCTGCGAGGATTGCATCTCCTCCTGCAGTACGCGCCTTTCCTCATGGGCCTCTCGGAGTTTCTTCTCCAGTTCGAGCACCTTGGCGTTGCTGGCAACCGTGGCCCGGGAGCGTCCGGGCGCTTTCTTTTCCACGGGGGTCGGCACGGCGTTGAAGACGATTATCGCCATGCCCCGCAGCGCTTCCGGCTCATTGATCGCCTGGACGGTGAGATCGACGGTCTGCGCGCCGTCCTCGCCGACCCTGAGCCCCTTGACGGTGACCGCCTCTTGCTGCCGGAAAGCCTTCTGGAAGGCGATCCCCAGTTCGAACCGGAGCCCGTCACGGGCCATGGCGAAAACATTCCAGTTGGCCTTGCCGGCCGCCGGCTCCAGGTATTTGCCGGTGCGGCCGCTGATGTAGATGATGTCGCCCTGGCCGTTGACCAGCACGGCGGGCGGGGCAAAGTGCTGCAACAGCACCTGATCTGCAAGCGACTGGAGATTGGTGGTGGCTTTCAAAATCGGCGGTTCCTTGGGCAGTGCCGGTTGGGCGGGGGCAAATGAGGCGGGAAAGGCGACCGGTTCGGCCGGCAGGATCGTTTCCCGTCGCCGGAAGAGCCGCGATTTGAGGTTCAGGGGTGCGAACAGATCGGTGTGGGTGCTGACCGACTCCGAGTTCCCCAGAAACAGGATCCCGCCGGGGTTAAGACTGTAGTGGAAAAGTGGCAGCAGTTTCTTTTGCAGTTCCGGGGCCAGATAGATCAAAAGGTTGCGGCAGATGAGGATATCCAGCTTGGTGAAGGGCGGGTCCATGACGACGTTCTGGGTGGCGAAAGTCACCATCTCCCGGATCTCCTTGCCGATCCGGTAGCCGTTTTCTTGGGGGATGAAAAACCGATCAAGACGTTCGGCGGAGAGATCCGCGGCGATGTTGGCTGGATAGAAGCCTTGACGGGCTTTGTCGATGGCATCCCGGTCAAGGTCGGTGGCGAAGATCTGCAAGGCGAAACCGGCCTTGGGCTTGATTTGGGTCAGTGCCTCCTTAAACACCATGGCCAGCGAATAGGCCTCCTCCCCGGTCGAACAGCCGGCCGACCAGGCCCGTAGCACCCGGCCGTGGCCCTCCAGGAGCGCCGGGATGGCTTCATCCCGGAGTTGCTCCCAGGTCGCCTGGTCGCGAAAAAAACTGGTCACGCCGATCAACAGTTCCCTGAAAAGAAGCTCCACCTCTTGGGGATTTTCCTGCAAGTAGCGGACGTAGGCGGCGATCCGGTCGATCTGGTGGATGCCCATGCGCCGCTCGATGCGGCGATAGAAGGTGTTCTTCTTATACATCGAGAAGTCGTGGCCGGTTTTGGCGCGCAACAGGATGACGACCTTCTCCAGGGCGCTCCGCTCCTTCACCGCCAGAGGGGAAACGGTCCCGCTGACTACACGGGCATGACGCAGATAGTCGATGATCTTGCCGGGCAGCTCTTCCGCTGGAGCAACCAGGTCGGCCAGGCCGGCATCGATGGCGCTGCGGGGCATGCTGTCGAACTTGGCCGAGGAGGGCTCCTGCACCAGCACCACCCCAGCCTTTTCCTTGATGGCCCGCAGGCCCATGGTGCCGTCCGAGCCCATGCCGGAAAGGATGACCCCGATGCTTTGCTCCCGCCGGTCCTCGGCCAGGGAGCGGAGGAAAAAATCGATGGGCAGTCGCAGGCCGCGGGGCGCCTTCGGCGCGAACAGATGCAGCACGCCATGGAGAATGGACATGTCCTTGTTGGGGGGGATCACGTAGACGCAGTTTGGCTGGACCTTCATCCGGTCCCGAACCTGGAAAACTTCCATGCCGGTAGCGCGCTGCAGGAGTTCAGGCATGATCCCCTTGTGGTTTGGGTCGAGATGCTGGACAATCACAAAGGCGATGCCGCTCTCTTCCGGAACATGCCGCAGAAACTGTTCCAGCGCCTCCAGCCCGCCGGCGGAGGCGCCGAGGCCGGCGATGGGAAAAGGTGGACTCTCCTGCACTACCGGGGCGTCTTCCGCGGGAGGCCTGGCTTGTTCAGTGCGGTTGATCGTCGGTTTAAGTCGTTTTTTCATGACGATATTTTTACGACTTGCTCAAGTGTCAGTAAGAAATTAGCCAAAACATTTACCAACGTAGGGTAAGGAGAACCGGACCGTGGCCCATCGTAACACAATCCTTATGCCAATTGCTGGATTTCTGCCGAGACACTAATTTGACAGGAGCTTATTCAATACCACCAAGTTTATCAATGCCAGTCGAACACGGGGCTCAGGCACCCGAGTCAGGGCGTCGGGGCATCGGGCATCCCATTGTTGGTATCGGTCACGAACAAGCGGTGGGCCCGTAGTCGGTCGTCGATCGTCACAATCCTTTTTCCTCCTCTCCGAACCAACCCCCCTCGGGTGGTCCGCAACGGGTAATGGCCGAATCCCGCTCTTCCATCATCCGGTCGTAGCGTTCCCGCCACTCCTCCTTTTGGGGCAAGTTTTCCCCCTGGGCGACCACTTGGGGGGCCGGCGGGGTTGGGGCGCGCTTCTCTTCCCCGGCCAGGGCCCATGCCGGTATGGTCAGCGCCAGAACAATCGTGAGGGTGAGCACGGCTGCTTTCAGGGTCTGCATTTTGGTTACCTCCTTGGGGGGCATCACTTCCGCCTTGTCAGTCTTAATTCGTGAAAAGAAAATAGCCTGGTATGATTATACCACATTGTGGATTGCTTTCCTATGGTGGTATGCCCGGCATGGACGTGATCTATGGGGTGCCATTCTCAGGTGGATGAACCCTGAGCGGTTGAGAAAACAGAACCATATCAGTGGACGAACCGGGTTGGTCGGCCGGCAAAAGTGAGGGTGAGCCGGTGCATGGCGCGGGTGCAGGCAATGTAGAGGAGATTGCGGTCGATTTCGCAGGCGTAATTGGCTTCCGTGGCTCCGGGTACGATGACCTGGTCGAATTCCAGTCCTTTGGCCAGATGCACGGTGCAGATGACCACTCCCTTGGCAAAGCCGGTACTTTGCGCGGTGAGGAGATGGACCCCGGTTTTTTCACCGTCGATGGCGTGCTGGAGCTCTTCCGCCTGGCCTTGGGTCTTGCAGATGATTCCCAGGGTGCGATGGCCGCTGCCGGCAAAATCCGCGATCAGCCGCCGGATGTGCGCCGTTTCCGCTTTTTTGTTTGCAAGCCCGAGAACCGCGGGCTCTTCCCCGTGGCGTTCGATGGCCACCAGGTCCGGATTGGGCGCGATGCGCTGGGCGAACCGGGTGATTTCAAAGGTCGAACGGTAGCTCTTGCACAGCTTGACGCAATCGGCCCGGCGGAAAACCTGACCGATCTGCTCCGCGCTGGATGAACTGAAAGGATTGACCGATTGGCCGACATCGCCCAGGATGGTTTTCCGGCAGGGGAACAGCCTGGCGAGCACCGCGTACTGCACCGGGGTATAATCCTGCATTTCGTCGATCAGCAGGTGCTTGACATCATGGCGCACCTGCTTGAGCCCTTCCAAGCGAATTTTCAGGTAAATAAGCGGAAAGACGTCGCAGTATTCAAGCTCGGCGCCTTTGACCGGTTTGAACAGGTCGGGCTGGTCCAACCAGGCGAAAAAGTTTTTGTAGGCGGCCCGCAAGGTTTGGTTCCGCTCCATTTTCCCGAGGGCGCTCCTCAGCTCCTTCTTTTCCCCGGCCGTCAATTCGTAGTTGTGGTCTATTGCCAGCCGGTGCTCGATATCTCCGGCCACCCGGCGCACCCGGCTGGCGGCCGGCATGGCCCGGTGTTTCCGGAAAGATGCCTCGATGAACCTGGCCGGTACCGGGTGGCGGGAGACCTGCAAGTCCGTGGCCCGGATGCTGTTCTTTTCAAGATGGGCGGCATAGGAATCGAGTTTCTTAAGAAAGGCCAGCGAAGCCTTTTCCTGAATCCGGCGCTGCAACGCCTCGTCCCTTTTTTCCAGCAGCCTGGCCGCCTGCTGGAAAAAGGTCTGAAACTTGAACTTACCCTCCAGCAATTCGTCCGCCAGGGTTTCCATCCTGGTTTCGGCGATGTTCTCCTCCCCCAGCTCCGGCAGCACGTTGGAGATGTAGTCGGCAAAAACCTGGTTCGGCGAGATGATCAGGATCTCTTGGGAGGTGAGGGTCTCCTTGAACCGGTAGAGCAGGAAGGCGATCCGGTGCAGGGCGATGGAGGTCTTGCCCGAGCCGGCCACCCCCTGGATGATCAACTCGTGCGCGTCTTCGTTGCGAATAATGGCGTTCTGGTCGCGCTGGATGGTGGCCACGATGTTTTTCATCCGGTCGTCGGCGGACCGGCTCAACTCCTCCTGGAGGACATCGTCCAGGATGTTGACCGTACTCTCCAGCATGAATTCCAGCCGCCCGTCACGAATCCGGAACTGCCGTTTCAGGCTGATCCGGCCGGCTATCTCGCCGGATGGGGAGTGGTAACGCGCCGCGCCGGTTTCATAATCGTAAAACATGGTGGCGATGGGCGCCCGCCAGTCGTAAATCAGGTATTTGTTGCTCTTCTCGTCGAAGAAGGTGTGAATGCCCACGTAAACCGGCAGCGGCTGGGTCTCACCCTCCCGGGTGAAATCGAACCGCCCGAAGTAAGGGGCGAGGAGAAGTTTCAGCAGGCGATTCTTGCGGGCAAGATCGTGCTCGCCGAGCATGGATCTCTGCTCCACGAGCTGCCGGGTCGTAATCTTTTCAACATGATCCATGTCCGCCCGGTGTTCCCAGAGGTAGGTCTTCTGCTCCCGGATTTTGACGGCGTGGTCCCGCAGGGTGGTATCGATATGTTTCACCGCCAGCAGCAGTTTTTGCCGCACCTGCTCCAAACGGTTTCTTTCTTCCATTTCGGTCATGATTCTTCTCTCAGGTTGTAAGAAATTGCTGTCGCGGCAATTTGCCCATTGATTGCGGGCAGGGCCTTGCCTGATATTTCAGAACGAGCCTGGATTTGACCCCCAACAGTAGCCGTTTGAAGGTCGAAATTAACAATTCTGTTTTTGAATCGTTCTCGGCATTAGCGTGAACACTCACCAACACTGCCAGGCAAGCAGGTCGCTCAGGGCGGTGGAGGTGAGCAGGTAGGTCACCTGGCCGGCCCGGCTCCTTGTCGCGATATTTTTCCGCCAGCCGGGCAAACTGGGCGGCCGGGACATCGAGATAGCTGACCGGCCAGCTTCCCGGCCGCCCGGTCAGCTCCACCGGACTGCGGTCGGTGAAGCCGCGCAGGGCCATCTCGCAGGCCAGCAGGCGGTGGCGCTGTGCCAGTGCCCAGCCATGGCCGGCCCAGCGCCTGGTTTCCGGGTGCCGGGAGTAACCCTTTTTGCCCTGGCTGATAATGGCGACAATCCCGTGCAACTCCCGGTGTTCGCCCAACAGGCTTAGCCGGTTGAGATAACCGGGGTGAATATCCCAGACGCGCATGATTGTACCTACAGTTACTTAGGGGGTAGGCGAGCCGGGTTACTTGTGGGTGTCGTAGGTGGGGAGATCCTGTTGGGGAGAAATGGGGTCAGACACCATTTTCTGCGGTACGGTTCAGGGTTTTGTTCCGCTCGCTTCCAACCGCTGTTTCCAGTAGCCGGGGTCCCGGTGAAGATGCATGACGGCGAGAATAAAAATGCCGTCGGGCTCGATGCTGTAGAGTACGCCGTAAGGAAAACGGTGGACCAGACAGCGGCGGACGTCACCCTTGATCTCCGGCCACATCGCCGGGTAGTCCACCGCGTTTTGGATGGTGGCGTAGATCTCGCGTGAGAAGTCGATACCAAGACCCGGGTCGCAGTCCTCGTAGTATGCAACTGCCTCGACAAACTCCTCTTCCGCCTCAGGGTGGAAGTCAAAGGTCATACGGCGAATCGCTGGCGTATCTTTGCGAAGACCTCTTCACCGGGGATCGGCTTAACGCGGCCGGAACGGAGATCTTCGAGTCGCCGCTTGGCGGCGGCTGCCCATTTCCGGTCGATGTCGGGGTCCGGGGGATTGAGAGACCGGAGTAGGGAGTCAACAACAACCGTCCGCTCCTCAACAGGGAGCGACTCCGCATCGCGTATGATTTCAGCTGTGCTTGGCATCGGTCACCTCACGTTTGATTACAAAAGCACCGTACCATGGTTGCTTATCCTCTGCCAATCCTTAAAGGCAGAACACCCGGGCTCAGGCGCCCGAGTCAGGGCGTCGGCGGCATCCCATTGTTGGTATTCTTGCCAATGTCAACTGCGGTGTACGCCGTTGGCGGTTCCGGGGGTCATTTCCCCGGGCCCGCACCCTCAAAAAAAGGCCACCGCCAGCTCGCGCAGCTTGTCCTGCTGCATCAACTGTGGGCGATTGATGAGGTGGCCGAGGTTGTGGGCGTCGTTCAGAAACGAGCCCTCGTTGTTCCATTTCACCTGCGAGCTGTCGAGGTGGCGGATGGCGAGGTTCATCTTGGCCAGGCGCCAGGTGGTTTGGTTGCTCTCCTGGCCGTAAATGGAAATATCGTTGATCTTGCCCTGGTGGTCTTCGACAAACTTTTCCGACTGCACGAACATGCCGCCGGAACCGCAGCAGGGGTCGAGCACCCGGCCCTTGTAGGGCTCCAGCATCTCCATCAGCAGTTCGACCACGCTGCGCGGGGTGTAGAACTGGCCGCCCTTCTTGCCTTCGGCCAGGGCGAATTCACCGAGATTGTGCCGATGATCCATTGCCAATGTGCAAACCAGAAGTGCCCAATGGCACCAAGTAGTTTCGCCAAAAGCGGCTGTTCGTAATGCCCAGACGAGATAATTACGATTGGGCTCCCCGGATCATTCTTTGGAGGGAGAACATAAGCGCCCCGATACCATTCTTTGATCTTGCCCCAAGAATTCATTTCAACTCACCATTACTTCAACCGGGCCGGATGAGCAGCGCGATATTTCGCGCCTGTTCCATCGCCTTGTTGCCCCTGGCTTTGGCGCTGGCAAACCCCTTTCTTGTGGCCGCGCGCTGTTTATCCGGCCCGGTTGCCCCGCGAATGCGGGGCAACGCCCGCCATAAACGGCGCGAGGAACGAGCGTCCGGCGACCGCAGGGAGCGAATTTAATGGCTTTGTTAGGCATTTTCATGACCAAGCACCCCAGACAGGACGGCTGCATCTATAACCATGTATTCATTAGTGTATTCGTTGAACTCAATAACAGTACCACCGAATCGAACGTTTCCATCTCGATCCACACCGTAAACCGCACTCCCACTCATGCCTCGTGGCGAAAAGCCCTTAGGAACAGGCGTTTTTACTTTCACCATGTGGCAATGATCGAAAGTACTTTTCCTTGAAGAAACGATTCCGTTGGTGACGTAGGCCTGCTGCCGAATCTTGCTATTTTCGTAGCAGACCTCATGAGCAGGATTATCGAATACGAAGCCCCTTAACCAAACATCGCTGAGGGAGGAATCGGAAAGCGAAATTGTGTTCTTGGGTATGCTCAGGTCAAGAGCATTAACTGAACCTAAAGCGGTTTTATCATGAATTTCACAAGATACTTCTAGTGCGATTTGGTCATAATGCTTTTGATCGGTTGCGCCCTGCACCTTTCCTCGTAACGTGTTGCAGAACCCAAAAAAGCTTCTCGAATCGGATGGAATTGAGTAAAGCGTATTTACCGGATCAACCTGGTGATTTTCGTAACAATGGTATGCTGAAACAATGTACAGGCGCCCACCCCAGCGCACAGGGAAGCATGAACCCGCATACGCGTAGTGCCATTCATCAAAGCCCGTTTCATAAAGCAGCGGCTGAGTGGATTTAAGTATTTCCGGAATATCGCTCATAGGTGTATTTATGCCTAACGGTTCAATAAGTGGAAATTTTCCGTCATATCAGCCGCTATAGATGGCAAAGTTTTCCGCATATTTTAATATTAAGCGGCAGACACGGAAAACTTTGTCCATTTATTACTTTTTGGTTGCCGGGTTTCCGCATATTATGCTAACAAAGCATACAATATGGAAAACAAGCCCAAATTTCGCCCAAATCCTTCCCTGAAGCTAATGGACCAGGTCCGGGAAGTTTTGCGCTATCATCATTACGCCTATCGTACCGAAACCACGTACTGCCAGTGGATTCTGCGCTATATTCGTTTCCACGGCGGCAAAACCCATCCCAAACTGCTTGGGGCGCCCGACGTGGAAAGGTTCCTCTCCCACCTGGCAACCAATGGTAAAGTTGCCGCCGCCACCCAGCGCCAGGCCCTGAATGCCATCGTTTTTCTTTACCGGGATGTCCTCGACCTGCCGTTGGAAGGCAAAATCGCCCCGGCCCGCTCCAAACGCCAGGTGCGGCCGCCCACCGTCCTCACCCAAGAGGAGGTCAAACGGTTGTTCATGGTGATGGATGCCACCCACGCCCTGATGGCCAAGCTCCTCTACGGCGCCGGCTTGCGGCTGATGGAGTGTATCCGGCTGCGCATCCAGGATGTCGATTTAGGTCAGGGCAAAATTTTTGTCCGCGGCGGCAAGGGCGGTAAGGACCGGGTCACCATTCTCCCCGGCATGGTGCGGGAAGAGCTTAAGACCCATATCGACCGGGTTATCCTGCTGCACCATGCCGACCTGGAGGAGGGGTACGGCGAGGTCCATCTGCCCGATGCCCTGGCCCGTAAATATCCCAGGGCCGCCAAGGAGACTCGCTGGCAATATGTTTTCCCGGCCAAAAAAAGATCGATCGATCCCCGTTCCGGTCGGGAGATGCGGCACCATATCATGGAGTCCGGCCTGCAAAAGGCGGTTAAACTGGCTGCCGATCGGGCCGGGATTATGAAAAAGGTCGGCTGCCATACCCTCCGCCACAGCTTCGCCACCCATATGTTGGAGAACGGGGTCAATATCCGGGTGTTGCAGGAGTTGATGGGCCATGCCGACGTGAAAACCACCGAGATCTACACCCATGTCATGCAACGGGATATCGACGCCCTGCGCAGCCCCTTGGATCATCTGTTTGCTTGACGGTCCTGTCACTCTCTTTCGCTCCTTCCCCCCAACCAGCACTTAAGCTAAATCGGCCATTTACATTTCTTAATGGGGCGGGTAGCTTATTGCAAGTAAAAAGTCTAATCCTACCGCAGGTTTGTAATTGTCAGGCCGTGAATAGATCGAGGTAAAATGTTGTGAGCTGTTCCACCTTGCAGGAGTTGCTTACCCGGCTGGTTGCCCATGGTGATCGGCCCGCCCTGGTGGTGATCGAGGGCGAGGTGCGGCGGCAGATCAGTTATGGCGAGTTGACGGCGGCGGCGGCCCGGCTGGCCGGGGGCTTGCGCGAGCTGGGGGTTAAGCCCGGCGAGCCGATCGGGTTGCTGGCCGAAAACCGGCCGGAATGGGTGGTGGCCGCCCTGGCCGGCTGGTGGGTGGGGGCGGTGGTCATGCCGCTGGATCTGCAACTTGGCCGCGACGGGCTGGCCCATGTGCTCCAGGACAGCCAGGCCCGCTTCTTCTTCACCTCCGCCGTCCAGGCAGAGCGGTTCGCCAAGTTGCCCGGGGAAACCGCTCCCCGTCTGCTGCTGCTGGACTCCCTGCCCTCGGGGCCCGACCGGGCCCTGGCCCCGGCCCGACCCCGGGACCCCGCCGCCCTCTTCTACACCTCCGGCACCACCGGCCGGGGCAAGGGGGTGCCCCTCAGCCACGCCAACCTGGCCTTTCAGCTCAACACCATGGCCGAGCTGGGCCTGGTGGGACCCGGCGACCGGGTTTTGCTGCCGTTGCCCCTCCACCATGTCTATCCCCTGGTGATCGGTCTGCTGGGCCCCCTCTGGCTGGGGCTGCCCCTGATCCTGCCCGACGCCCCCACCGGCCCCCGGATCTTGCGGGCCCTCAAGGAGGGCGAGGCCACCGCCATGATCGGGGTGCCTCGCCTCTATCAGGCCATGGTGGATGGAATCGCGGCCAAGGCGGCGGCCGGGGGGCGTTTGGCCGGGCTTTACTTCAAGACCGCTTCCGCCCTGGCCCTGGCCCTGCGCCGTTATTTGCATGTGCGGGCCGGGCGTCTGCTGCTGGGGCCGCTGCACCGCAAACTGGGGCCTTCCCTGCGCCTGCTGGCCTCGGGCGGTTCGGCCCTGGACCCGGAGCTGGCCCTGAAGCTGGAAGCCCTGGGCTGGAAGGTGGCCATCGGCTACGGGCTCACCGAAACCTCGCCCCTGCTCACGGTTAATCCGCCCGCTGGTCGTTTCGGCAGCGTCGGCCGGGCGGTGCCGGGGGTGGAGTTGCGGATCGACCGACCGGCCCGGGAAGAGGGGGGAAGTGATGGCGAGGTGCTGGCCCGAGGCCCCAACGTCTTTGCCGGTTATCGCAACCTGCCGCAGCAGAGCGCCGCCGCCTTCACCGCCGACGGCTGGTTTCGCACCGGCGATCTGGGCCGGATCGACGACCAGGGTTATCTCTTCCTCTCCGGCCGGGCCTCCACCCTGATCGTCACCGCCGGCGGCAAGAATATCCAGCCCGAGCCCCTGGAGGAGATCCTGACCGCCCACCCCTTTATCCGGGAGGCGGGGGTTTTGCAGTACCAGCAACGGCTGGCGGTGCTGCTGGTGCCGGATCTGGCCCTTTTGCGCCGGGCCGGGGAACACGATATCGAAGCGGCCCTGCGCGCCGCCCTGTTGGAACTCTCCCGTGATCTGCCCTCCTATCAGCGCCCGGATCAGTACGCGGTCAGCCGCGAGGCCCTGCCCCGCACCCGGCTGGGCAAGATTCGTCGCCACCTGCTGGAGGGCCGCTACCAGCAGGCCAAGCAGGAGCGGGAGGCCGGGGCCGGGGCCGGAGGGGCCATCGACCCCCATGAGATGTCCGACCACGATCGGGCCCTGCTGGAGGTGCCGGCCGCCCGGGAGGTCTGGCAGTGGCTGGCCCGGCGTTACCCGGCGGTGCGGCTTACTCCCGATACCAGCCCCCATCTCGATCTGGGGGTGGATTCCCTGGAGTGGCTGAACCTGGCCACCGATCTCGGCCGCCACTTCAACCTGGAGTTGAGCGAGGAGACCATCGGCCGGATCGAAACGGTGCGGGATCTTTTGGAGGAGGTGGCCCATCCCGCCGAGCAGGCCAAAGGGTTTACCCCCCTGGACCCCCTGGCCGATCCGGCGGCGGTGCTGGATGCCGGTCAGCGGCGCTGGCTGGCCCCCCACAATCTCCCCCAGCGGGTGCTGGCCTGGCTGCTTTACCAACTGAACCGGGCCATTTTCCGGGGGATTTTCCGGCTGCGGGTCAAGGGGCTGGCCAATCTGCCCGCCACCGGCCCCCTGGTCATTACCCCCAACCACGTCAGTTATGTCGACCCCTTTGTCCTGGGGGCGGCTCTGCCTTTTGAAGTAATGCGTCGCACCCGCTTTGCCGGGCTCAGCGAGGTCGCTTTCAGCAACGCCTTTTTCCGTTTTATCTGCCGGCTGGGCCAGGTGGTGCCCGTCGATCCGCGCCGGGCCACCGCTTCCAGCCTGGCCTTCGCCGCCCTGATCCTGGAGCGGGGTGACAATCTGGTCTGGTTCCCGGAGGGAGAGCGTTCAATAAGCGGCCAACTGCTGGAGTTTCGCCCCGGTATCGGTATCCTGCTGGATCGGCGCCGGGTGCCGGTGGTGCCGGTGGCGATCCACGGGGCTTACCAGGTCTGGCCCCGGCATCGCCGTTGGCCCCGCTGGCACCGGCTGAGCATCGAGTTCGGGCCGGTGCTGCGACCCGAGCAACTGGAGAAGGGGGGGGGAGAAAGTCCCCCTCCGGAAAGGATCGCCCAAGCCCTCCACGCCCGGGTGGCCCGGCTGGTGGAGCGACAATCAACCCATGGATGAACTGGTGGTAAAAGAAAAAAAACGCGGCCTGCCGCTGAAAACCTTAATTTTACCCGGCCTGCTGCTTGCCGGGATAGCGGTGCAGTACCTGGAGCTGGTCGACTGGTTTGAAGTGCTGGAGATCAGCCGGGGCTATGCCCATCACTGGTGGTTTCCCCCCCTGATCACCCTGCTGATGATCCTGGCCTACACCCTGGCCCTGCCCGGTTCCATCTTTATCTGGATCAGCGGGGTGCTGTTCATGCCCGGGCCGGCGGCGCTGATCATCGCCCTGGGGGGGCTGGGGGGGGCGGTGGCGGCCTACTTCTTTTCCCGCCGCCTCTCCGACGGGATGACTTCCCGGATCACCAACTCTCCCCTCTTTGCCATTCTCCAGCGGCATGGCGATTTTGTCGCCCTAAGCGCGGTGCGGTTGCTGCCCGGTTTTCCCCATTCGGTGATCAATTACGGGGCGGGTATTCTGCAACTGCCGCTGACCGCCTTTGTTCCCGCCACCCTGATCGGCTTTGGGGTCAAGGGTTATCTTTACGCCACCGCCATCCATCAGGTCACCAGGGCTGACGAGGGGGCCAGGTTCGTCACCTGGCAACTGCTTGCTCCCCTGCTGATTCTGGCCGGTCTCTTTCTGGTCGCCAAACTCTACATGGCCCGCCGTCTTCGCTCCCGCTCCCGCTAACCGCTGGCCGGCCGGCGATTGCCTCGGGCCATGGTGAGGCGGTAGAGGACCGGGACCACGAAGAGGGTAAGCAGGGTGGAGACCATCAGCCCCCAGACGATGGCGGTGGCCACCGGGCCCCAGAGCAGGGATTTGCCGCCCAGGCCGGTGGCCAGCGAGAAGAGGCCGGCGATGGTGGTGCAGGTGGTGATCAGGATCGGCACCACCCGGCGACGGGCGGCGTAAACCGTGGCGCCGGTCAGGCCCAGGCCGGAGGCCAGGCGGGCGTTGGCGGCCGAGATCAGGACGATGGCCGAGTTGACCGCGATCCCCGCCAGGGCCACCACCCCGTAAAGGGTGAAGAGGCTTAAGGGGTTGCCGGTGACCAGCAGGCCCATCACCACCCCGGTAAAGGCCATGGGGATGGTGGCCAGAATCAGCAGGGGCTGGAAGTAGCTTTTGAACTGGGTGCCCAGGATCAGATAGATCAGCCCGGCCCCCAGCAGAAAAAGCACCCCGATGGCGTTCAGGCTCTCCATGATGTCGTCCAGCTCGCCGGAAAAATCGAGATCGATATCCGGATAATCGGCCCGGATCATTTCCCACTCCCGGGCCAGCCAGCGGTTGGCGGCCACGGTGTCCAGCAGTTCTCGGTTCAGGTCGGCTTCGATGGTGATGGTTCGGCGGAAGTTGTAGTGGCGGATCCCGGCCGGGCCCCGGCGGGTTTCGGCGTTGACCAGCTCGGCCAGGGCGATATTGCCCCCACCGGCCACCGGCAGGGTCTGTTGCAGCAGGCCGTCCAGAGAGGCGAAGACCCGGGGCCGGGCCCGTACCCGCACCTCCAGCTCCTCGCCGCCGTCCTGCATGCCGGCCACCACCTCGCCGTCCACCAGCAGCCGCAGGGAGCGGGCCACCTGCAGGGGCGGGATTCCCGCCCGGCGGGCGGCGTCGTGATCCACCGTCAGCCGCAGCTCCAGGCGGCCGGGGTTGTCATCGTCGGTGATGTCGTGGATCGCCGGCTGGTCGGCCATGATCTCTTTTAAGGCGGTGGCGGCCCGGCGGATTTCGGCAAACTCATCCCCCCGCACCTTGAGATTGATCGGCCGCGAGGTCGGCGGCCCTCCCGCCAGGCGGAGAAAGGAGAGCTTGACCGGGCCGGCGGTGGCCATCACCGTCTCCCGGGCCGCCTCGATCACCTCGTCCACCTCCCGCAGGTGGGGGGCCCGGGGTTGCAGGACCACGAAAACCTGGCCGTAATGGTCGCCCTGGAAGGGGGCGGTTTCGGTGAACATCTGGCCGGCGTAGGCCACGGTGGCCTGCAGCTCCTCGGGGCGTAGCCGGGTGAGCAGCCGCTCCTCCACCCGGGCCGCCGCGGCCAGGGTCTGCTCCAGGGGGGTGCCTTCGGCCATCTCAATATTGACATAGAAGAGCCGCAGGGGGTCGGAGGCGAAGAAGTCGAATTTCACCAGGCCGCCGCCGATGGCCGCCCCGGAGAGGGCGAAAAGCAGGGCGGCCGCCGCCGCCACCAGTTTGGGACGGCGCAGGGCCTTGATCAACAGCCGCGCGTAGTGGTGGCGAATGGTCCTGAGCAGCCGCACCCGCCAGGGGTGCAGCCGGGAGGGGCGCTGGAAGTTGATATTCAGCATGGTGACGTGGGTGGGGATCATCCAGTAGGCCTGGAGCAGGCTGACCGCCAGGGCCGTGGTCACCACCAGGGGAATCACCAGCATGTACTTGCCGACGATGCCGGGCAGCAGCATCAGGGGGAGAAAGGCGGCCATGGTGGTGAGGATCGAGGTGGTCACCGGGGCAAACACCTCGCGCAGGGCCTCCAGGGCGGCCTGGAGGGCGGAAACCCCGCGCTGGATGCGATAATAGATCGCCTCCACCACCACCACCGCGTCATCGACGATCATCCCCAGGGCGATCACCACCCCCAGCAGGACACTGATATTGAGGGTCTGGCCCAGGTGGCCCAGCAGCCAGAAGGTGCCGGCCAGGGAGAAGGGGATGCCGATGGTGACCAGCAGCGCGATCCGGCTGCCCAGGAAGATCCAGGTCACCAGCAGGACCAGGGTCAGGCCGATCAGGGCGTTGTTCTGCATCACCGCCAGGGCGTGGCGGGTGGTTTCGGTCTGGTCGTCGATCAGGGTCAGGCGCACCCCGGTCTGGCCGGCCACCGCGTTGCGCTGGGCGATATATTGATCCAGTTCGGCCACCAGCTCCAGGGTGTTGGCCTTGCCCATCTTGGTCACCGCCAGCATCACCGCCGGATCGCCCTGGAAGCGGACCAGCCGCCGCGGCTCCTCCCGGCCCCGAGCCACCTCGGCGATGCTCCCCAGGGTCACCTCCCCTTTGGCCCCCACCACCGGCAGGGCGGCCAGCCGGGCGGGATCGGGGTCGGCCCCGCTTAACTGGACCAGCCAGTTGACCTCGCCCACCCGCAGGGAGCCGGCGGCCACGTCGCGGAACGACTGGGCCACGGTATCGGCCAGGTCGGTGGGGCTCAGTCCCAGGGCGGCCAGCCGCTGGGGAATGAAATCGACCTGCAGCTCCGGGCCGGGCAGGCCGGAATCGTAAACCCGATCCACCCCGGCCAGCCGTTCGATCCCCAGTTTGACCAGCTCGGCCTGGCGGCGCAGGTTTTCGTCGGCGGCCGGGCCGGTCACCACCAGCATGGCGGTGGGGAAGGCGTTGGCGGAGGTTATTTCGGTGATATGGGGGTCTTCGGCGGCATCGGGCAGCTCGTCGCTCTTGGTCTGGACCTCCCGCCGCAGATCGTTGAGCCGGCGGTCGAAGGTCCGTTCGTCGATATCATCGAACCGGACCAGGATATTGGAAACCCCCTCCCGGCTGTTGCTGGAGACGAACCTGATGTCGGAAACCCGGCGCACCGCCTGTTCCAGCACGTCGGTCACCCTCTTTTCCACATCCTCGGCGGCGGCCCCGGGCATGATGGTGGTGATGTCGATCCAGTTGAAGTTGACGGTGGGCTCCTGTTCCCGGGGGAGCAGGGCGTAGGTCAGGGCCCCCATCACCAGTACCAGGGCAAAGGTCAGGTTGGCCAGCACATGGTTTTGGTAGAGGCGAGCCAGCATGGCGGCTTAGCGGCGGCTGGCGGGGTTGTTGCCGGGGCCGCCCTCGATCCGGATGGGATCGCCGTCGCGGAGGCCGTGGCGCCCGGTGTCGATGATCAGGGTGGCCGGCGGCAGTTCCAGGGCGGCGGGGTGGCCTTCCCGGGCCTCGGGCAGGGAGATGAAGCGGGCCCGTTGCCCCTCGGCTACAAAAAAACCCAGCCCCGCCTCCCGGCGCACCACCAGATCGGCGGGCAGATGGGGACGGGGGCTGGTCCAGACCAGGCGGCCGGCGGTGCCGGGCAGGGCCGGAGGGCCGGTGAAGAGCAGGCGGGCCTCCCGGTTGCGGGCCTGGGGGTCGATGGCCGGCACCAGGATGCGCAGCTCCAGGGGAAAGCGGTGGTCATTGACCTCCAACTGGAACTCGGCGGCCGCCGCCAGGGACGTGCTGCCATCCAGGGGAACCTGGGCGGTCACCTCCAGTTGCTCGCTGGCCAGCAGGCGGAGCAGGGGGCTGCCGATATCGGCGTATTCACCCTCGGAAGCCAGTCGGGCCAGCACGATCCCGGCAAAGGGGGCGCTCAGGCGGCAGCGCTGGACGTCCAGGGCCGCTTTCTCCTGCCGGGCTTTGGCCGCGGCCAGTTCCGCCCGGCGCTGCTCCCCATACTCCCGGGGCACCGCCTGCTGCTCCTCCAGGACCCGGGCCCGCTCTTCCTGGAGCGTCGCCAGTTCCAGGCCGGCCTCGGCGGCCCCCAGGGCGATCAGATAATCATCGCAGACAAACTCCACCAGGGTCTGGCCCGGTGCCACCGTTTGCCCGACCAGCACCGGGATATGCTTGATTTTAGCCCGAATCTCGGAGCTTAACCGGCTGTCGTTGCGGCTGATCACGGTGGCCGGGGCGGTATGCCGGGGGAAAATCGCGACCTGGCCCAGCTCCCGGGTCGCCACCCAGCGGGGGGCGTTCTCCGCCGCCGCCGACCGGGCGGGGAGGGGCGGGAGCAGCAGCAGAAGCAGCAGGATGGGGAGAAAAAGAGATCGGCGCATACTATTTCCCGGCAAGGGTGTACTTTTCCAGCAGGCTGCCCCGCCAGTAGTTGTTTGCCGGGTCGCGGAAAAACTGTTTGAACAGCTCCAGGCTCTGCTGCCGCCGGACATGGGGCACGATCTCCACCTCCGCCGCCATCTCGCGGTAGAGGGGGGCCAGTTGCGGCAGGGGCAGGTTGGTGCCGCCGCCCATGGCGTCTTCATAGGCGTAAACGATGCGGCGCACGCCGTTGAGCAGCAGGGTGGCGTAGCACATCAGGCAGGGCTCCATGGTCGAATAGAGGGTCAGGCTCCGGCGCTCGATCGCCGGTTGGCGGCCCAGCAACTCCCGCAGGGCCACGATTTCGGCATGATCGAGTTCATTGGCCGGAATTTCCGGGCCGCCGCTCCGGCTGTTGCGGCGGCCACCGTCGGCCACCACCCGGCCGCCGGCCACCAGCACCGCTCCCACCGGAAACTCCCCGGCCAGCAGGGCCGTCCGGGCCTGTTCCAGGGCCAGGTCCATGAAATGTTCATCCGTGCTGCTCATCGGCGGGTTGCCTCCCTCGTTTGCCTGTTGGGCAGAAATAACATGCAACTTCATGGCCGGTCAAGTGTCTCTGCCCAAAGGGCAAAAGCCGTTTTGCACGATTACTTTTTTACAATATTCCGGAATCTAGTTATTATTTACCCATGAAACGACAACATTTGAAAACTCTGGTTGGCGCCGGCCTGGCGCTTTTTTTGCTGCTGTTGACCTACTGGTATCTCTCCGACGACGATGGCGCCGTTCCCCAAGCCCCCGGCCCGCCGGGAGCCCGGGGAGGCGGAGTGGCGGTGGCGGTGGAGGTGGCCCCGGTGACCCGGGGGCCGATCATCGAGCGGCGCTCCTTTACCGGCACCCTGGAGCCGGCCGCCCGTTTCGAACTGGCCGCCCGGGTCAGCGGTCGGCTGTTGGAGCTGACCGTGGATCTGGGGGACCTGGTCCAGCGGGGCCAGGTGGTGGGGCGGCTGGATGACGAGGAGTATCGGCTGGAAGTGGTCCGAGCCCAGGCGGAACTGGCGGTGGCCCAGGCGGGACTGGCCGAGGCGGAAAGTTCTCTCACCGCCCGGGCCCGGGAACTGGAGCGGATTGAGCGCTTGCGGGGCCAGGGGGTGGCCTCCGAGGCGGAGCTGGATCGGGCCCTGACCGATCACCAGGCCCAGCAGGCCCGGGTGGCCATGGCCGCCGCCCAGGTTGCTCAGCGCCGGGCCGCCCTGGACAGCGCCGAGCTGCGGCTCTCCTACACCAATATCCGGGCCGACTGGCAGGGTGATGAGCAGCCCCGGGTAATCGCCGAACGTCTGGTCGATGCCGGCACCCTGCTGGCCGCCAACGCCCCGGTCTTTACCGTGGTCGGGCTCGACCGGCTGGTGGCGGTGGCCCATGTTCCGGAGCGGGATTATCCCCGGCTGGCGGTGGGCCGGGAGGTGCTGGTGGCCGCCGATGCCATTGAGGAGCGGCGCTTTGTCGGCACCCTGGCTCGGCTGGCTCCGGTGATCCGGGAGGCCTCCCGCCAGGCCCGGCTGGAGGTGGAGGTGCCCAATCCCGACCAGATCCTGAAACCGGGGATGTTCGTGCGCCTGGAGGTTGAACTGGCCCGTCGCCAAGATGCCCAGCTGGTGCCCCGGGCGGCTCTGCTGGAACGGGCCGGCGGTTACGCCCTCTATCTGGCCGATCTGGAAGCGGGGGTCGTCCGCCGGGTGCCGGTGTATCTGGGGTTGCAGGATCGGGAACAGGTGGAGATCGTTCAACCGGAACTTGAGGGCTGGGTGGTCACCCTGGGGCAGCATCTGCTTAGTGATGGCGGCCGGATCACGGTGCCCGGCCATGCGACCCCGGGTTCGGCCCGGGAGCGGGAGCAGGGTGGAAACCGATGAATTTGGCCCGGTTCACGGTCAGTCGCCCGGTTTTCACCACCATGGTCACCCTGATCGCGGTGATCGTCGGGGCGGTCTCTTTGGCCCGTCTGCCCATCGATCTGATGCCCGAGGTCACCTATCCCACCCTGACCATCTCGGCCGGCTACGAAAACGCCAGCCCCGAGGAGGTGGAGGAGCTGATCACCCGGCCCATCGAGCAGGCGGTGGCGGCGGTGGCCGGGGTGGAGAGCATCAACTCCAACTCTTCGGAGGGGATCAGTAACGTCCGGGTCTCCTTTGCCTGGGGGACCGATATCGACGTGGCGGCCAACGATCTCCGGGATCGGCTGGACCGGATCATGCACCTGCTGCCCGATGATGTCACCCGGCCCCAAGTGCGCAAATTCGATATCTCCGCCACCCCGGTCCTGATTCTGGGGGCCGCCAGTCCCCTGGATCCCCTGGAGTTGCGACGGCTGATCGACGAACAGATGAGTTTCCGGGTGGAGCGGGTGCCGGGGGTGGCTTCCCTGGATGTCTGGGGCGGGTTGGAACGGGAGATCCAGGTCAATCTGCTGCCCGACAAGATCCAGGCCCTGGGCCTGACCCTGGACGGCATCCGCCAGGCGATCCGCGACGCCAACATCACCGTGCCCGCCGGCGAGATCGAGCGGGGGCGGCTGGATGTCACCCTGCGCACCCCGGGCCAGTTTACCAGCCTGGAGGAATTGGCCGCCACCGTCTTGACGGTGCGGGGTGGGGCCCCCATCACCCTGGAGCAGGTGGCGGAGATCCGCGACACCCATCGCAAGGTGACCCGGATCGTGCGGATCAACGACCAGCCGGGGGTTCGCCTGGCGGTGCGCAAGCAGCCCGACGCCAACACCGTCCAGGTGGCCCGCGAGGTGCTGCGGGAGGTGGAGCGGCTCAACCGCGATTTCCCCTATGTGGAGATCGTGCCGATCATCGATTTTTCCGAGTATATTCAGCGTTCCATCGACAATGTCGGCCGCTCGTTGCTCTATGGCGGCGCCCTGGCCTCCCTGGTGCTGCTCTTCTTTCTGCGCAGCGTCCGCTCCGCCCTGGTGGTGGCGGTGGCGATTCCAGTGTCGGTGGTCGCCACCTTCGCCTTGGTCTATTTCGGCGGTTTCACCCTCAACCTGATGACCTTGGGCGGTTTGGCCCTGGGGGTGGGGATGATGGTGGACAGCGCCATCGTGGTCCTGGAAAATATCGCCCGTCTGCGGGACAAGGAGCGGTTGGCCGCCCCCGAGGCGGCGGTGCGGGGCACCGGCGAGGTGGCCGCCGCCATTGTGGCCGGCACCCTGACCACCCTGGTGATCTTTCTGCCCATGCTCTTTGCCGAACAGCTGGCCGGCATTCTCTTTCGCCAGTTGGCCCTGGTGGTGGGTTTTGCCCTGCTGGCCGCCCTGGTGGTGGCCCTGACCCTGACCCCGATGCTGGCCGCCCGCCTGGTCCAGCCCCCGGCCGACAGTCGCGGCCGGGGCGGTCCGGCCGGGGGTCTGCTGCGGCTCACCGCCGCCATCTTCAGCGGGCTGGAGGAGTTTTATCAGCGCCTGTTGGCAGGGGCGATGCGCAATCGCGGCCTGGTGATCATCGGTTTCATGAGCCTCTTTCTCCTGGCCCTGATGCTGCTTTCCCAACTGGGCAGCGAGTTTCTCCCCCAGGCCGACGAGGGCCAGGTGCGGATCGCGGTGGAGATGGAGACCGGCACCCAACTGGCCCTGCTGGACCGCAAGGTGCGGGAGGTGGAGCGGATCGTGCTGCCGGCGGTGCCTGAAACCCGCTCTTCGGTGGTCCAGATCGGTGGCACCTCTTTTCGTACCGGAGCCCCGGCCAACGCCGACATTCGGCTGGCCCTGGTGCCGGCCCGGGAGCGGCAGCGTTCCAGCGAGGAGATCGCCGCCGCCCTGCGCCCCCTGTTGCAGGCGATTCCCGGCGCCCGGGTCACCACCCGCAGCGGTGGCCTCTTTATTCTGCGCCTGGCGGCCGGGGGCGAGGATGAACGGCTGAGTATCGAGGTGCGTGGTTTCGAGCTTGATCTGCTCGATCGCATGGCCCGCCAGGTGCGGGACGCCATCGTGGAGGTGGAGGGGATCACCGATCTCCGCCTGAGTCGGGAGGGCGGGGTGCCCCTGGAGCTGTTGCGGATCGATCGCCAACGGGCCGCCGATCTCGGCCTGTCGGTGGCCGGAATCGCCCGGACCATCGAGACCGCCATGGCCGGTTCCACCGCCGGCCAGTTCCGGGACGGCGGCAACGAGTACCGGATCTTCATGCGCCTCAAGGATGCCGAGCAGTTGGATTTCGACGATATTTTGAATATCACCGTCCGCAACGACCTGGGGGAGTTCGTGGCCCTGCGCAATGTGGTAATGGTGGAGCGGGCCGAGGGGCCGCTGACCATCGAGCGTCAGGATCAGCAGCGGATCAGCCGCATCCAGGGCAACCTCAGCGGCCGCGACATGGGCTCGGTGGTGGCCGATGTCCGGGCCAAACTGGCGGAGATTCCGGTGCCCCGGGGCATCGATATCACCTTCGGTGGCGACTACGAGCAGCAGGAGAAGGCGTTCAGCGAGATGGCCCTGGGCTTGCTGCTGGCGGTTATTCTGGTCTATATGGTGATGGCCAGCCTCTATGAATCGTTGCGCGACCCCCTGATCGTGATGTTTTCGGTGCCCATGGCCCTGATCGGGGTGGTGACCATGCTGCTGTTCACCGGCACCACCCTGAACGCCAACTCTTATATTGGAGGAATCATGCTGGTGGGAATTGTGGTCAATAACGCCATTCTCATTGTCGACCAGGCTTCCCGGCTGCGGCGCGGCGAAGGGTGGTCGGCCTACGAAGCCGCCATGGAAGCGGGTCGCCGCCGTTTACGCCCGATTCTGATGACCACCTTGACCACCACCTTTGCCATGCTGCCCCTGGCCCTGGGGATGGGGGAGGGCAGTGAGCAGCAGGCCCCCATGGCCCGGGCGGTGGTGGGCGGCCTGCTCAGCTCCGCCTTTATCACCCTGCTGCTGATTCCGGTACTCTACTCCCTCTTTTACGCCCGTTCCGGGCCAACGGGGGCAACGGGAGCGGGGGGCGCCGGCCAAGCGGGGGCGGCGGCGCTGGTCGCCCTGGCCCTGCCGGTTCTGCTGCTGGCCGCCCCCGTTCCGGCGGCGGCCGGGGAGCCCGATATCGAGCGCTATCTTCCCCGGCCCCGGGCCGAAATCGTTCTGCCGGCGCCCGACGCCCAGGGGCGGTTGCCGTTGACGGTGGAGGAGGCGGTTTTTCTGGCCCTGCGCAACAATCGGGCCCTGGGGGTCCAGCTTTACCAGCCGCTGATCGCCGGCACCTTCGTCGAGCAGGAGCGGGCGGTGTTCGATCCCGCCCTCTTTGCCGAAGCCACCGCCAGTCGTGAAAAAAGCCGCCTGGGTGATGATTATCTCACCAGTGAGGGCGAGAACTACCGCCTGGGGCTGGAGCGGGAGCTGAGCGGCGGCACCGCCCTGGAGCTGGCCCTGGAGCAGCAGCGGCGCGAGCCGGTGGCGGGGGGAAGCTACCAGCAGCGGGCGGGGGCCTACCTGACCCTGACCCAGGCCCTGTTGCGGGGGGGCAGCCGGGAGGCCAACCTGGCCGGCATTCGCCGGGCCGAACTGGAGAGTCTGGCCTCCCTTTACGAGTTGCGGGGGTTCACCGAGGCCCTGGTGGCGGAGGTGGAGAACAGTTATTGGAATCTGGTGCTGGCCCAGAGCCGGATCGCCATCTTCCAGGAATCCCTGCGGGTGGCCGAGGCCCAGTTGCGGGATGTCCAACGCCGGATCGAGGTGGGCACCGTCCCGGAGATCGAGGTGGCGGCGGCCGAGGCCGAACTGGCCTTTCGCCGCCAGAGCCTGATCGACGGTGAAAGCCGCCGGGACCAGGCCCGGATCGACCTGTTGCGGTTGCTTAATCCCCAGCCGGCGGCGGCCGGGGGGGGCGGCGATAACTGGTCGATCATGGTGGTGCCCCAAGACCAGCCCCGGCGGCTGGAGCTGCAACCCGACCCGGTGGCCGACCATGTCGCCCTGGCCGTTATCTCGCGGCCCGACCTGGAGGAGGCCCGGCTGCGTCTTAAACGGGGAGAGCTGGATATCGTCCAGACCCGCAACGGCCTGCTGCCCCGGCTGGATCTCTTCCTCTCCTTGGGCAAAACCGGATATGCCGACAGCTTCGGCTCATCCTGGTCCGATATCGGCGAGGGTTCAGGGTATGCCGGCAGCCTGGGGTTGCGCTTCAATCTCAATCTGGGGGGGAATCGGGCCGCCGGCGCCGCCGACAGCCGAGCCCGGGCCAGCCAGGCCCAGGCCCGGGCCGCTTTGGCCAACCTGGCCCAACTGGTGGTGGCCGACGTTCACAAGGCTCACCTGGAGGCCAACCGGGCCTACGCCCAGATCTTCGCCTCGACCGAGCGCCGCCGCCTGCAGGAGAAGGTGCTGCGGGTGGAGCAGGTCAAGTTCGAGGTGGGGCGGGGCACCGCCCTGGCCGTGGCCCAGGCCCAGCGGGACCTGCTGGAAAGCCAGTTGGCCGAGGTTGACGCCATCATCGCCCATCGCCGGGCCATCACCGAGCTCTATCGGCTGGACGGCTCCCTGCTCAATCGCCGGGCGATCCGAATCGAAGATTAAAGAGGCCCCGGCGACCGCTCCTGTTCCTTGACAAAATCCTCCCGTCATGTTATTTAATGGTTTAGTGAATTACTTTATTGCTTAACCATTTGCGCAAGGCGGTTGGAGATGAAAAAGATACGGGAAAAGGCTTCTCGCAGGACCATCCAATATTTTTTGGCCCCCCTGGTGCCGCTGGTGATCATCGGGGGCTACTTCTATCCCTACCTGGGCTATCTGGCCCTGGCGATGATGATCACCATGATCGGGCTGACCTTTTTCTGGGGCCGCTGGTACTGCGGCTGGCTCTGCGCCATGGGGGCCTTCCACGAGCGGGTCATCGCCAGGATCAGCCTGGGGCGGGAGATGCCGGAGCTGTTCAAGAAAAGCTGGTTTCGCTGGCTCTTCTTCGCGGCTTTGATGGGGCTGATGACCAGCCGTTTAGTGATGTCCGGCGGCGACCCGGCCAAAATCGGGGCGGTCTTTGTGATGATGTGGACGGTGGCCACCACCATTGCCATCGCCTTCGGCCTCTATTTCAAGCCCCGCTCCTGGTGCAACTTCTGCCCCATGGCCTCCATGCAGGGGGTGCTGGCGCCTAAAACCAACCTGTTGCAGGTCTCGGCGGATTGCAAGGAGTGCGGCCTGTGCCGGAAGGTCTGCCCGATCCAGACCTACCCCGGGGCCTACAAGGAACAGGGGGCGGTGCCCAGCCTGGAGTGCATGCGCTGTGAAAACTGCGTGGTCAACTGCCCCAAAAAGGCCCTGAGCCTGCCGATGCACCGGAAGTAAACGGGATCGCTACTCGTTGCCGGCCCCACATTGCCAGAGGCGGCGGGTGTAGGGATCAGTCGGGTGGTTGAGCAGCCGGGCCGCCGGCCCCTCTTCCACCAGGCGCCCGGCCCGCATCACCCCGATCCGGTCGGCGATCTTGCGGGCCAGCCCCAGATCGTGGGTAATAAAGAGCATGGTCAGCCCCCGCTCGATCTGGAGATCAAGCAGCAGTTTCAGCACCTTGGCCTGAACGCCGGGGTCCAGGGCGCTGGTGGGCTCGTCGGCCACCAGCAGTTCCGGGTTGCCCACCAGGGCCCGGGCGATGCAGACCCGCTGCAGGGCCCCCAGATTGAGTTCGTGGGGGTAGCGGGTGAGGAACTCCGGTTCGGCGGTGAGATGGACGTCCCGCAGGGCCCCCTCCACCAGTTGTTGCCGCTCCGCCGGGTTCAACTCCGGCCTTTGCAGCCTGAGCGGTTCGGCCACGATCTCCGCCACCGTCAAGCGATGGCTCACCGCCCGGGCCGGGTGCTGCTGGATCAGGCCGATCCGCCGGGCCAGGCCCCGGCGATCTTCCTTGAGCCACCGGGTCAGCTCCCGGCCCTGAAAAATCCGGCGGCCCCGGTCCGGCTCCAGCAGGCCGGTGGCCAGCAGGGCCAAAGTACTCTTGCCCGAACCCGATTCCCCCACCAGGCAGTAGGTCTCCCCGGCCCGCAGGCTCAGGTCGGTGGGGTGCAAGGCCGCCACCTGGCCGTAACTTTTGCAGATCCCCCGCAATTCCAGCTCGACGGCAATCCCCCCCCGCAGGCAGCGCACCTGATGTTCTCCCGCCCCCCGGAGGGTTACCTCCTCCCGGGCGCAGGCCGCCACCGCCTGGGTGCAGCGGGTTTGGAAGAGACAGCCCCGGGCCGGGAGATGGCAATCGGCGTGGGAGGTGGCGCTGCCCACCAGGTGGGCGTGGTCGTGGGGAGTGGCGCTGCCCGGTTCGCGGTGGCGATGGATCACCCGATAGAGGGCGTCGCCGCGGATGCCCCCCAGATCGCGGTGGGTGTCGCGTCCGGGATAGGAGCGGGCCAGGGCCAGGGTGTAAGGGTGGCGGGGGTCGGTCAGCAGATCGGGTCCGGGCATGGTCTCCATCACCTGGCCCAGGTAGAGGACCGCCAGCTCGTCGGCCAGTTGGTTCACCAGTTGCAGATCATGGCTGATCAGCAGCACCCCGGCGCCCCGCTCGGCGCAATGGCGGATCAGTTCCCCGATCAGCCCCTTGTTGACGGCGTCCAGGGCGGCGGTGGGTTCATCCAGGATCACAAACTCCGGCTCCAGAATCAGGGCCATGGCCAGCATGGCCCGTTGCAGCTCGCCGCCGCTGATCTCGTGGGGGAAGCGCCGGGCCAGTTCGGGGCTCAGCCCCACCCGGGCCAGGGCCGCCGCCACCCTCTCCCCGGTCTCCTTCCAGCTCAGGCCCCGGTGGGCCAGCAGTGGTTCCGCCACCTGTTTGCCCAGGCGGTGGACGGGATTGAGGCTGGCCGCTCCGTTTTGCGGCACCCGGGCGATCCGTTGCCAGCGGATGGCGTTGAGTCGCTCCTCGTCGGCCCCCACCAACTCCAGTTCTCCCAGGCGGATGCTGCCGGAAAAATCGGCGTTTTCCGGCAGTAACCCCAGCAGGGCCTTGCCCAAAGAGGTTTTGCCCGAGCCCGATTCCCCTACCAGACCGGTGATTCGGCCGGGGGTTAGTCGCAGCGATACCTCTTCCAGGGCGGTCAGGCGATGGCCGCCGCTCTGATAGGTTACGTTTAAATCATGGATGGTCAGGTTCACCAGACTCCCCTCAAGCGTGGATCGAAAAGTTTCTCCAGGCTCACCGCCAGGAAGGTAAAGGCCATCACCAGCAGGGTCAGCAGGAGGATGGGAGGGAGCAGCCAGTGCCACCAGACCTCCAGATAGTAATAGTTCAGGGCCTGGCGGATCATCATCCCCAGGGATTTGCGGCCGGGATCAAAAAGTCCCAGGAAACTCAGGGAGGCCTCCATGAAGACCGCCATCCGCACCAGGGCGGCCAGGCTGATCAGATAGAGGGGAAAAAGTTCCGGCAGCAGGTGGCGACCGATGATGTAGGGGCTGCCGGCTCCCATCTGGCGGGCGGCCAGCAGATGACCCCGTCCCTGGAGGGTCAGGGCCTGGGCCCGGATCACCTTGGCCCCCGAGGGCCAGGCCAGCAGGGCCAGAACCAGGGCCAGGGGGGCCGGACCGGGTTGGAAGAAGGTGGCCAGCAGAATCAGGATCATCACCGCTGGAATGGCCAGCAGCAGATCGGCCAGCCGCATCAGCAGGGCGTCGGTAAGGCCCCGGAACCAGGCGCTGGTCAGGCCGATGGTCACCGCCAGGGTCAGGCCCAGCAGGCTGGTGATCAGGCCGAAGGCCAGGGTGTTGCCCAGTCCGGTCAGCAGTTCGGCCCAGATATCCATGCCGCCGTCATTGACCCCCAGCCAGTGGGCCGCCGAGGGGGGAGTCAGGGGGGTAAAGCTCATGTCGTGGGGGTCGTGGGCCCTGAGCCAGGGGGCCAATAACAGCAGCAGGGCCAGCAGCAGGGCCAACCCGCCGCCGAGCACAAACCAGGGGTCGGCCGTCAGGCGCCTGAGATCAGCGGACATGGCCCACCCTTTGGGTTCGCGGGTCCAGGCGGCCGTAAAGCAGGTCCAGGGCCAGATTGACCCCCAGTACCGCCAGGGCGGAGAAGAGGACGATCCCCTGGACCAGGGGCAGGTCACGCATGGCGATGGCGTTGAAGAGCAGGGTGCCCAGGCCGGGATAGGCGAAGATGGTTTCCACCACCAGGGCCCCGGTGATCATGAAGGCCAGCCGCAAGCCGAAGCGGGTGGCCATGGGCAGCAGCACGTTGCGGGCCCCATGGTGATAGCGGATTCGCGCGGGAGGCAGCCCCTTGGCCCGGGCGGTTTCCAGAAAGGGCTGCCTGAGCACCAGCACCATGCTGGCCCGGGCCAGCAGGAAGTTACCGGGGAAGTAGGCCAGCATCAGGGTGAGCAGGGGCAGGGTCAGGTGGCGGAGCAGGTCCAGCAGCCGGGCCCCCGGCCCCAGCTCGGCGTAAAGGGTCATTCCCCCCGCCGCCGGCAGCCAGCCCAGCTTATAGGAGAAGAGCATCAGCAGCAGCACCCCGCTGCCGATCTCCGGCACCCCCTGGAGGATGGTCATCCCGCCCACCCCGGCTTTTTCCAGCTTGCCCCCCCGCCGCCAGGCCGCCTCCACCCCGGCGATAAAACCCAGGATGGTGCTGAGCAGGTGGGCGGAACCCATCAGCAACAGGGTCCAGGGCAGGGCGGTGAGGATCAGGCCGGAAACCGGAGCGTGGTGGCCCAGGGAGTAGCCCCACTCCAGGGTGGCCAGCCGCCCCAGGTAGCCGGGAAAACCGGCGTTATCGTCATAGCGTTCCCGCAGGGCCCGCTCCTCCTCGACGCTCAGGCTGACGTGGGAGTCGGCGTACATGGCGGTGACATAATCCCCGGGCAGCAGCCCCGGCAGGCGGTAGGCGGCGTAGATCAGCAGCAGGGCGGCCAGCAGATAGCCTAAGCGGTGGGGATGCTTCACGGGGCCGGGGGGGGCCCGTTGAGCAGGGCAACCTTGTTCTGGGCGATGGGAATTCCCTTGCCGATTCCGCCCCGGGTATAGAACCAGGCGATGCCGGGAGCGGGATGGTAGGCGGAGTAGGAGTCGGGATAGTAGAGGGGGATCGCCGGCAGCTCCCGGGCGTGGAGTTCTTGAATCCGCCCCACGATTCGGCGCCGCTCCTCGGGGTCCATGGCCAGCAGCTGCTGATCCAGCAGGCGGTTGAGCTCCGGGTTCTGGTCAAAGCGGGCGCTGTTCACCGAGCCGGCGCCGTACTTGGCGGAGATCATCTCGTTGAGTATCCTGGCATCGCCGCCGATGCCGCCATGGCCGGAGAGGGCCAGGTCGAAGTTCCAGCTTTTCACCCGCTGGTCGGTGGTGGCCTGTTCCAGGTTGATCAGGGCTACCTTGATCCCCGCCCGCTCCAGTTGCATCTTGACCACCTCGCCGTCCCGGTCGGGGGCGCTCTGGCCGCTGGCGGTGATGTTGGAAACCAGCAGTTCAACCTGCAACGGCCGGTCCTGGTGCTGGAAAAAGCCATTTGCGTCGGGGCTGAAACCCAGTTCGGCCAGCAGGGCGCGGACCCGCTCCGGGTCAGGGGGATAATCGGGCAGCTCGGGGTTGTAACAGGGATGGTCTTGAGAGAGCAGCCCGTAGGAAGCGGGGCGACCATGACCGCGCTGGGACTTGGCGATGAGCTCCCGGCGGTCGATGGCGTGGGCCAGGGCCTGGCGGAAGCGGCGATCGTTGAAGGGGGGCCGCTGATGGTTGATCATCAACTTCTTGTTCCAGCCCCGTTCATCCCGGATCACCGTGAAACCCTGGTTTTGCAGGGGAGTCACCATCTCGGGGCTGATCTGGGCCAGGTCCGCCTGGCGGTTGCCCAGGGAAACCAGGGGCTGGCCGCTGCGGAGGTAGATCAGGCGCCGGGCCTTGGGCGCCCCCTGGTGGTGGTCGGCAAAGGCCAGGTAGAGGTAGCTGCCCTGGGTGGGGTTGTAGTCGCCCAGGCGATAAGGGCCGCTGCCGATAAAGGCCTCGGGCGTCCGCAAAGCGCTGGGATCGGCCACCTCCCGCCAGATATGCTCGGGCAGGATCGGCATGGTGCCCGCCACGTCGGCCAGAAAGGGGGCGTAGGGTTTTTGCAGCCGGATCACCACCTGATGGGGGCCCCTGACCTCGCTGTGGTCGATATGCTCGACATTGACCCAATGGTAGGGGTGGCGTTGGAACAGTTCGATGGTGAAGGCCACGTCGGCGGCGGTCAGCGGCCGGCCGTCGTGCCATTTGGCCTTGGGGTTGAGGTTGAAGGTATAACTGAGTTCCTGCGGATTGAACTCCCAGGAGTCGGCCAGGGCGGGAATAAACCCCTCCCGGTCCTTCCAGATCAGGGTGTCGAAGAGCCAGCTCATCCGGATATAGCCGGGCCCCCGGGGGTAGTGGAGATAGGGGCTGGGGGGCCCCCAGTCGCCCCGGCTGTCGGCGATCCGGAGCTCCTCGAGCTGGGCGTGGGCCGGGCCGGCCGGCAGCAGCAGGAGCAGCAGCAGGAGAAGGGCGGCCAGCCGGAGGGTGGGACGGATCATCTCTTACCTCTCTTGTTGTCGCCGGCGAGCTATTTTTTCTGCTCCACCTGCTCAAAGCAGGGGATGCAGTAGGTCTGGCCGGCAAAGCGGCGGGTGCGGGACTCCATGGTGGACTCCCCACAGGCCACGCACTCCAGGCTGTCGAGAATTTTGGCTCCCCGGGGGATGGGGCCCGGTTCGCTGATGGTGAAAAGCTCCTCCAGGGAGGCGGCCATCACCTTTTGCCGATTTTCCTCCTTGAGTTCCCCGGCCCGTTTTTTCTCCGCTTCGCTGGCCTGGCCGGCAAAGACCTTTTTCATCAGCTCCCGCAGCTCCGGCCCCGTCTCCCCCATCACCGCGTTCCGGAACAGAGCCCGCAGCCCCTTGCCGTCCCGGCGGCGAAAAAAGGAGAAGGCCGACTTGCCGTAATCCCGGTGGATCAGGTTGCCCTTGCCGAAGGTGCAGCCGGTCAGGACCTGGATGGCATCGACTCCGCACATGTCGGTCTCCACCACCGCCACCAGGGGGGCCTGGTCTTGGTGGGCGCCCAGCTCCCGCCGGCAGAGCTCGGCGGCCCGAATGCCGATCCAGAGGCCGGGGCACTGGTGGCCATGGAAGGCGATGGTCTGTTCGATCTGTTCCGGACTGATGGGTTCCTGCATCGGCGCTTTCTCCTGGGTGGGGGTAGTTCGTGTTACGAAATTTGATTTCGCGCACCATAGGTCAGGGCCGGGGGATAGTCAAGAAAAAAAGTTACGTTTTTGTATTTCGTGTGATGGCGGCCGACCCTGGGCCGGCCGTTTGCTTTTTGCGCTGATTACTGGTAGAAAATGGCGACGGCCAGACCAATCTAAACCAGGAAGGAAGCCCTGTGCCCAGACCTAAAAAACAACGCCATTGTCAACTCAAGCTTTGCGGCCAGGCCTTCAAGCCGACGGGGAAGCCGTTGCGCGAGCTGCGCCAGATCGTCCTCCAGCGCGACGAGTTGGAAGTTCTCAAGTTGTGTGATCTGGAGGGGTTGTTCCAGGAGCAGGCCGGCGAGCGGATGGGGGTTTCCCGGGGGACGGTGCAGCGAATTCTCACCAATGCCCGGCGCAAGGTGACCGAAGCCCTGGTGGAAGGTGCCGCCCTGGTTTTCGAGGGCGAGGAGTCTCCCCCGGAGAGCGCCCCCCCCACCGAAAGCGAAGGGGCCCTCCCGGGGGAAGATCAGCTTACTTAGCTATGGCAGTTGCCCTGACAGGCCTGGTCGCCGTTCATTTTCTCGAAACGGGCCGCCAGCCAGCCCTCCAGGGCCAGCTGGACGCTGGGGTAGAGATCCTGGGGGGCGTAATAGACCTCAATCCCCTCCTCGTGAAAGGCCATCAACGGCCTTTTACCCATGCCGCCCACCACCATGGCGTTGACCCCGTTACCACTCAACAGTTTGACCGGGGCCAGGCAGCCGCCGGCTCCATGTTCCACGTTGGCGATGGTATCCACCTGCTCGATTTTACCCTCGGTGATATCCACCAGGGTAAAGAGATCGCAGTGGCCGAAGTGCTCCGAGCGCATCCCCGCCAGTCCTCCCGGTAGCTTGGAAGGGATGGCGATTCGTGACTTTTTCATAACAGCTCCTTTTTTAGGTTTTAGTTGGTTATTTATTGATCGCGGAATGGCGCCGCTTTTCAGGCGGTGGCCGGCACCGGTCCGAAGAAACGATCGGTTAAGCGCACGTACCAGGCCGCGGCTTGCACTTGCACGATATAGGCCACCGCGATGACCATGGCCGCGTCCGCCCCCTGGGTGCCGAAGGCGTTGATGGCGATGGCCAGGGCGATGGAGAGATTGCGCATCACCGTGCCGTAAACCAGGGCGATGGCATCCCCCCGGGCAAAAAGCAGCCGACCCACCAGGGTGCTGATGGTGAAGTTGGCCAGATAAAGCAGCAGCAGGGGCAGAATAACCGCCAGCAGCAGGGCCGGTTGCTCCCCGATGGTCCGGGCGTTGAGGGCGATGGCGACAAAGACGATCCCCAGCACCCCCAGGGTGGAGATGGGGGGAAAGCGGGGCGCCCAGTTTTTCTTGAAGCCCTCCTGACCGTAGCGGGCCACCAGCCCCTGGCGGGTAAAATAACCCAGAGTCATGGGCAGGAAAACGATCAGCAGAATCTGCTTGACCACCTGGGCCATATCCACCTCCACCCGGGCACCCATCAACCACTGCAGGTAAAGGGGGGTCAGCAGGGAGCCCAGGGTCAGGCCGATCACCGTCATGTTGATGGCCGCCCCCAGATTGCCCCGGGCAAAGCCGGTCCAGGAGATGGTCATGCCGCTGGTGGGCAGCAGGGCCGCCAGCAGCAGCCCCAGGGCCAGGTAGGGGCGATCGGGGAAGAAGAAGAGCCCCAGGCCGTAAGCCAAAAAGGGGATCAGGGCGAAGTTGACCAACTGGGTCACCCCCTGGAGCCTGACGTTTTTGACCCCCGCCTTGAGCTGGGCGATGTTCAGGGAGATCATCATCGGGTAAACCATCAGGATGGTGAGGGGAACGATCAGGATGGTCAGGCCCCGCACCTGCTCCCGGTCGACCATGGTGCCGAAGAGAAAACCCAACGCCATCATGGCGGGGATGGCGTAGACCAGTTGCTTGTTGATTTTCTGCAATAAATTCCACATGGTGCTTGCCCCGTACGGTTACCTGGCCTCTTCGATCATGGTGACGATCCGCCCGTAGGTTTCGGCCAGGGAGGCCGGAAACTGGGGATCACCGACCACCGCCGCGATCTCCTCGGCGTTATAGCGCAAAAAACGGATCTGGGTTTTTCCCTCGCCGCTGAAGGCCATGACGAACTTGGGCATCAGCACCGAGCGTTCGGGGTTGGCCCCCATGCTCTGGGCGGCCTTTTCCGGTTTGCAGAGCTGAATCATATGGAGATCGAAATCCGGTGCCACCGGGGCGTTGTGGCGGGCAAAGGCCTCGGCCATGGCCATCTTCTCGGCGTTGTGGACCACAAAACCATATGTGGCGGCCACCTCTTTCAGGTCCCTGGCAAATTGGGCCACCGGCTTGCTGCTTTCCGTGCGGTAAAGATCCTGTTGCTGCATTTCCATACCTCCCTGGCGTAAACTTTTTATGAGCCCGGTGGGGATCGGAAACCCAACCCCGCCCCGGCAGTTTTGAACATATGCCAACATTAGGAGATGCTTAAGTGGCTGTCAAGGGAGTTTTTGGTATATACCCAAAATAATGATGGGGTGACCCGTTAACGGCCAGGGCTCGGCCGGGGGCAGCGGTTAGAAATTCGGCTCCGGCTCCGGCTCCGGGGCCGGAGGGTTGCTCACCAGGTTGATCTCCAGGGCCAGGGGCTGGTCGGCCACGGTAAAGCTGGCATCCTCGAAGGAGGGTGGCCCGAAGGAACCCCGGGCGTCCAGGGAAAAACCGTAGGGTTCGGTGGGAACCCCGAAGCGGTTGGTGTCCAGCCGTCCGTTGCCGTTAACGTCGTGGTAAACCGAAACGGCGTACCGGCCCGGGGGCAGGTGGGGAAAAAGCACCGCCACCGTGCCCGGTTGGGCGGGAACCCTCTGGCACCAGCGGCAGGGCCGGCTGGGAAAACCATCTTCGAGGCCGTAGAGGGCCACGTAAACCCCCCCCTCGGCGCTCTCCACTTTGGTGACCTTGACCGTCAGTTCGCTGGCCTGGGCCTGGGCGGCAAGGAGCAGGATCGTGGCGCAAGCCAATAAAAAACGCATCTTTTCAGTCCGTCAGTCGGTTGTTTCAATCAGGGCCAGGACTTGGGCGGTGATTCGCCGCAACAGTTCCGGGTTGGCCCGGGTTTCGATATTGAGCCGCAGCAGGGGTTCGGTGTTGGAGGAGCGCAGATTAAGGCGGAACTGGTCGCCGCTGAAGCTGAGCCCGTCGGTGTAATCGTAGGCGCCGGGGAGATCGGCGCACCAGGCCTTAACCCGGGCGATGGCCGCTGCCGAATCGGCCACCCGGCGATTGATCTCGCCGCTCACCGGAAAGGCCTGTTGCATGGCGGCCACCAGTTGGCCCAGGGTGCGGCCGCTGGTGGCCAGCAGTTCGCAAACCAGCAGCCAGGGGATCATCCCCGAATCGCAGTAGGAGAAATCGCGGAAATAGTGGTGGGCGCTCATCTCGCCGCCGTAAACCGCGTCCTCTTGGCGCATCCGCTCCTTGATAAAGGCATGCCCGGTTTTGGCCAGCACCGGAATCCCGCCGGCTCGGCGCACGATCTCCTCGGTGTTCCAGGTCAGGCGGGGATCGTGGATGATCTTGCCGCCGGGGTGGCGGGCCAGCATGGCCTGGGCCAGCAACCCCACCAGATAGTAGCCCTCGATGAAGTTGCCCTGTTCATCGAAGAAGAAGCAGCGGTCGAAATCCCCATCCCAGGCCAGTCCCAGATCGGCCTGGTGCTCCCGGACCGCCTGGGCGGTGACCTCCCGGTTTTCCGGGAGCAGGGGGTTGGGCACCCCGTGGGGAAAACGACCGTCGGGCTCCCATTGCCGGCGGATGAAGGTGAAGGGCAGGTGGGCGGCCAAGGCGTCCACCACCGCCCCGGCCCCGCCGTTGCCGGGGTTGGCCACGATGGTCAGGGGTTTAAGTTTGGCCTGATCGATATAACCCAGCAGGTGCTGAATATAGGCCGCCCGGGTGGCCGCCGGCCGGCAAACGTGCTTGCAGCCGCCGATCTGCTCCGGCGGGGTGGCGGGGACCGGCCGCGGGCTTCCCCCCCGGCCCAGCTCCACCGCCAGGGCCCCGATCTCGTTGAGGCCGGAATCGCCGGAGATCGGCCGGGCCTGCTCCCTGACCAGTTTCATGCCGTTGTAGTCGGCGGGGTTGTGGCTGGCGGTGACCATGATGCCGCCGTCGGCTTGGAGGTGGGCGGTGGCGAAGTAAACCTCTTCGGTGCCGCAGAGCCCCAGCTTCAAGACCTCCACCCCCGCTTCCCGCAGGCCCCGGGCCAGGGCGGCGCTGAGTCCCGGGCTGGAGAGGCGGATGTCGCAGCCGATCACCACCCGGCGGGGTTTAAGCTGGGCGGCAAAAGCCAAACCAATGCGGTGGGCCAGATCCTCGTTGAGCTCTTCGGGGACCCGGCCCCGGATATCGTAGGCCTTGAAGCAGGCCGGCAGTCGCGATTCGGTGGGCATCTCTCAACCTCGGTTACGGTTTGTTGGCGATGGGGGCTAATAACGTGCTATCATATTTGGCCTTGGGCCATTTGCCTAGGGATAAGTTGCCCCGGGTCGCCGGTCAAGGAGGATCGGCGGCTCAGCCAGCCAGGAGGAGAGGGGTTGATGAAGCAGGGATTGCTGAACCGGGGCGGACACTGGTTTGATCTGCTGGAAAAGGGGTGGGAGAGTCCCACCGGCCATCGCCGGGCCTCCCTCTTTCTGGTGACCTTTTTTCTCGGGGCGATTCTGCTGATTGAAGGCAACCGTCAGGGCTGGCTGCCGTTGCCCCTGGCGGCCCTGATCCCCCGCAACCATCTGGTCGCCATCGAGTGGGCCTTTACCATGGTGCTGGTGCTGGAGGTGGTGGGGCTGACCCTGGCCCTCTCCAAGTCGGTGACCATTTCGGTGGGTAAGCAGCTGGAGATCCTCTCCCTGATCCTGCTGCGGAACACCTTCAAGGAGATCAGCCATCTCGACGAGCCCCTGCTCTGGTCCCAGGTCGAACCGGCCCTGCTGCCCATGGTCTCCTCGGCGGCCGGCGCTTTAGTGATCTTTGTGGTGCTGGGGTTTTATTATCGGGTGCGGCGCCCCTATCCCCTGGGGGGGGAGTCGGAGGAGCGGGTCCGCTTCATTCTGACCAAAAAGGGGATCGCCCTGCTGCTGCTGGCCGGTTTCGTCCTGATCGTGACCTACGACCTCTGGCATTATCTGAGCCAGGGCAAGCCCGAAAGCGTCTTTGAAAAATTTTATACCCTGCTGATTTTTACCGACGTGCTTTTGGTCCTGATCTCGTTGCGTTACAGCGGCGGTTATCTGGGGGCCTTCCGCAACTCCGGCTTCGCGGTGGTAACGGTGCTGATCCGGCTGGCCCTGATCGCCCCGCCCCTGCTTGGAGCACTGCTGGGGGGCGGCACCGCCCTGTTCGCCCTGGGGATCATCTACGCCTATAACTTTTTCAAGTCCGAGCTGTCCGGCCCGGATAACGAACAAGGGGCTTTTAAACTGCGCTAAAAGTTTGGTATAGTCGCCGGGTGGAAGGAAAATTATCCCCCGCTCCCTCAACAGGAAGAGAAGATGCCCAAGCAGCAGCCCAAACCATGATCACCGGCTCCCTGGTCCTTATTGTCCTGACCGGCCTTTTGCTGGGCCTGACCGCCGGTTTTGTCATGCATCGTTCCGACTACTGCGTGGCGGGGATGTTCCGGGACGCCTTCCTCTTTGGCCGCTATGGCGGCTTGCGGATCCTCTTCCTCCAGGTGGTGGTGACCATGCTCCTTTTCGAGCTGGCCCGCCAGGCCGGTCTGCTCCCCCTTTACCCCTTTCCCATTCTGGCCCCCCCCGCCCTGGTCAATCTCCTGGGGGGGATGGTCTTCGGTCTGGGGATGGTCCTGGCCGGTGGTTGCGTGTTCGGCACCCTCTATAAGATGGGAGCCGGCAGCGTGGTCAGCGCCGTCGCCTTTCTGGGCCTGATTCTGGGCAGCGGCCTCTATGCCCTGATCCATCCCTGGTGGAAAGAGTTGGCCCGGGCCACCATCCTGGCTCCGGAGCGGATCACCCTGCCCCAGTTGCTGAACCTGGACCCCTTGCTGCCCCTCCTGTTCTTCTGGTTGCCGGCGCTTTTTCTCCTCTGGCGCTGGGGACGGCAGGGGCTGCTGAGGCGCCCGGTTTCGGTGGCGGGTTATCTCCAGCCCTGGCAGGCTGCGACCATCCTGGCTGTCATCGGCTTGGCCTCCTACCTGTTGGTGGGGATGCCCATGGGGGTCACCACCTCCTTCACCAAGCTTGCCGCCATGGGGGCCGCGGTGGTGGCTCCCGAGTGGGTGGCGGGGCAGAGTTTTTTCCAGGCGGTCTCCCTGGACGTGCTCCATCCCGCCAGTGGCGCCCGGCTGACCGGCGGCCCCGGTCCCCGGCCCGATCTGCTCTTTGCCATCCAGTTGCCCCTGGCGGTGGGGGTGGTGCTGGGGAGTACCCTCTCCGCCGTGATGCTGCGGGAGTTTGCCGTTTACCTGCGGGTCCCGCTTCGCCAGTTGCTCAGCGCCCTGGCCGGTGGTATTCTCATGGGGCTGGCGGCCCGGATGGTTCCGGCCTGCAATGTCTGGCATCTGATGGGCGGGCTGCCGATCATGGTCATGCAGAGCATTCTTTTTCTGTTGGGTATTTTCCCCGGCACCTGGCTCGGTGTTAAACTGTTCAGACTGCTGGTGCGCTAATCACAAAGTTGGGCGGAGTCAACGCGATGGCAACGGAACGGGACGCGAGAACCATCGAGATCGACATGCGGGGCCAGGTTTGCCCCGCCACCATGCTGGTGGCTCTGGAGGCGATCAACAACCATGGCCTGGATCTGCAATGCGGGGCCAAAAGGCTGGCGATTCTGACCGATAACCGGGACGCGACCAATACCATTCCCGATATCGCCGCCAATATGGGCTATGAGGTTAAAGTTAGCCGGGAGGGGAGCCACTATCGAATCCTTCTCGGCCTGGCGGAATAGCGGATAATGACCACTAAAATCGAAGAGATAACGACCTGGTTGCGCCGCCACCGTCACGACCCCCGCCAGCCCTGGCCGGGGGTGGAGGTTGAGGGTGACGAATTGCAACCCCTGCTGGCGGCGGTCTCCGAGCTGGTGGCCGAGAACCGGGCCCTGCGGCGGAACCACCGGGCCGCCACCGCCTATATCCGTGGCAAGGTGGATCAGCTTCTCACCATCATCGGCACCGTCCCCCTGCGTCCGGAGGAGCTGGATGACGCCACCCTGATCTCCCTCGATCCCATCGGCATCGTCGCCGAATCTTTCCGCCGGATTTTGACCAACTCCCGGGCCACCAACGAAAAATTACACCTGGCCATGCAGGATATTCAGGGAATCCTGGAGGCGGTGGGCGGCGGGGTGCTGGTTCTGGACAGCGGAAAACGGATCGTCTCCTATAATCAGAAGTATCGGGAGATGCTGGGCTGGCAGGATCAGGATGGGGTGGGGCGGACCTGCCGGGAGTTTATCTGCCGGGGTGACCATCCCCAGGGCTGTGTGTTCGACGAGATGATGCGGTCTGGGCGCACCGCCCGGGGCGTTTATTGTGGCCAACGAGGCTCGCGCCATTACAATGTGGTGGCCTCCCCGATCAAGGATGGTGAGGGGCGGATCGTGCGGGCGGTGCTGCTCTACAACGATATCACCGAACTGGTTGAGGCCAAGGCGGCGGTGGCCGAGGAGAAGGAGCGGCTCTTCTTCACCCTGGCCAGTATTGCCGAGGGGGTGATCGCCACCGGCCGGGAGGGGCGGATCGTCCTGATGAACCAGGTGGCCGAGCAGCTCACCGGCTGGTCCTCCTCGGAGGCGGTGGGCCGTTCGCTCTGCGATATTCTTCGGGTTTTCGACGAGGATGATCGCCATATCTGCCTGGATATTCTCGGCAATGTCCTGCTGGGCGGGGACGATGATCTGATGGGCGGCAGCGCCAGCATCCGCCAGCGGGACGGCAGGAAGCTGATCTTTACCATGAGCGCGGCGCCCATCCGGGGCCAGGACCGGGCGGTTACCGGGGCCATCGTGGTGTTTCGCGACGTAACCCAGGAAAAAAAGCTGGAAGAGGAGATGATCAAGTCATCGCGGATCGAGTCCATCGGCTTGCTGGCCGGGGGGATCGCCCACGATTTCAACAATCTGCTCACCGCCATGCTGGGTAATGTCTCCCTGGCCAAGATGTTTGCCGAGCCCGACGGCAAGGTTTATGAACTGCTGACCCAGACCGAAAAGGCCTCCTCCCGGGCCCGGATTTTAACCCAGCAGTTGCTCACCTTTGCCAAGGGGGGCAAGCCGGTCAAGTCGCTGGTCTATTTGCGGGAACTGCTCAAGGAGTTTGCCGATTTCTCTCTGAGCGGCTCCTCGGTCAAATGCGAGCAGGTCATCGCCGAGGACCTCTGGCCGGTGGAGGTTGATCAGGGCCAGATCTGCCAGGTGATCCAAAACCTGATCATCAACGCGGTCCAGGCCATGCCGGGCGGGGGGGTGGTCCGGATCCAGGCGGAAAACATGCTTCTGGACCAGAGCAGCCTGCCTCCCTCCCTCAGCCCGGGTAAATATGTCCAGCTCTCCGTCCAGGATCAGGGCGAGGGGATTGCCAACCGGGATATCAACCGGATTTTCGACCCCTACTACACCACCAAGGAGCTGGGCCACGGCCTGGGCCTGGCCATCTGCTACTCCATCATCACCAAACACCAGGGCCGGATCAGCGTGGAGTCGGAACCGGGGGTCGGGACCACCTTTTTCATCCTGCTGCCGGCCGCCGATCCGGAAAGTTTCGCGGCGGCCCTGGTGGAGAAGAAACGAGGCCCCGCCGGGGGGCGAGGCCGGGTGCTGGTGATGGATGACGAGGAAGTGGTCCGCGACGTGGCCAGCCAGATGATCTCCTTCTTGGGCTATGAGGTGGATCCCTGTTGTGACGGGGAGGAGGCCCTGGCCATGTATCTGGAGGCCATGGCAGATGGGCGCCCCTATGACGTGGTGCTGATGGATTTGACCATCCCCGGCGGCATGGGGGGACAGGAGGCGGTGGCGAGGCTGTTGCAGCTCGATCCCGGGGCCCGGGTGCTGGCCTCCAGCGGCTATTCCAACGATCCGATTATGGCCGAATTCGCCCGCTACGGCTTCAAGGGGGTGGCCCCTAAGCCTTACGGGATTGAAGATCTGGCCGACCTGCTGGAGCGGGTGATGCGCAACTGATCGCCGCTGGCGAGGCGTTGAAGGCGGCCCGCAACTCCCCCAGGCTCCCAATGGGGCCTGGGTCAAGCCCCAGCCAAGCGGCAACCTCCCGGTAGATCCGGGTGGGGGTGGCCCCGTGCTCCCGCATGGCGGCCAAGCTCAAATCCTGATCCGACTTGGAGAGCTTGCGGCCGTCGGGGGCGGCGATCAGGGGGTGGTGGCAGAAAGTGGCCGTCCAAAAACCCTGGCCGGCCGCCCCCAGTTGGCCGGCCAGATAGAGCTGGGCGGCGCTGGAGGCCAGCAGGTCCCGGCCGCGAACCACCAGATTGATCCGGTCCGCCAGATCATCGGCCAGGCTGGCCAACTGGTAGGCGGGCAGCCCGTCCCGCCGCCAGAGGATGAAGTCCCCCGTGGGGCTGGCCGGTTGCGGCCCGGTGGTGGTGAGCGGTCCGGTGGTGGCAACCGGCAGGGAGACCGACCACTCCGGCGGCACCTGAATCCGGATGGCGTGGGGAACGGTGGGCAGACTCCGGCGGTTCCGGCAGGTTCCGGGATAGAGACCGTTAACGGTCGCCTGGTTGATCTGACGACGGGAGCAGGTACAGAAAAAGAGCCGGCCCGATTCTCCGAGTTGGGTCAGCAGGGCCCGGTAAAGCTCCAGGCGCTGGAGCTGGGAATGACGGGCGGCGAAATCGTCGGGCCCGGTGGGGCCCTCATCCCAGGTCAGCCCCAGCCACTCCAGTTGCCGGAAGATATCCGCGACAAATTCCGGGCGGCTGCGGGAGGCGTCGGCATCATCGATCCGCAGCTTCAGCACCCCGCCCCGGCGGCGGACCAGCAGCCAGGTCAACAGAAAATTGAGCGCGTTACCCAGATGCAGATAGCCGCTGGGGGTGGGGGCTAGACGGGAGCGGATCATAAGCGTGGCAGGTTGATGGTTACCCCTTGGTCAACGGCGGCAATTGGGTTAAAGTGGCCCGATGAACCAGATTGAAATCCCTCCCCTGGCCCCGGACCTGGCGGCCGCCCTGGCCGATCTTTACCGGCGGATGGAGGCGGCCTACGATATCGTGGCCCGGCAACTTGACTTCTCCTGCCGGGGCTGCAGCGATAACTGCTGCGACTCCTACTTCCTCCACCACACCAGAATCGAGTGGGCTTATCTGCGGGAGGGGCTGGGGCGGTTGTCCGCCGAGGAGCAGGAGCGGATTCGCCGGCGGGCGAAGGCGTACCGCCTGGGCGCCCAGGAGGCCCTGGCCGCCGGTGAGCGCCCGGCCCTGAACTGTCCCCTGCTGCAAGAGGACGGCCTTTGCGGGCTCTACCAGCATCGTTTGATGATCTGCCGGATGCATGGGGTGCCCTCCAGTCTCACCTTTCCCAATGGTCGGGTACAGCGTTTTCCCGGCTGCTTTCGCTGTCAGGAACTGACCGCCGGCCGCGCGGCCGCCCCCACCGTGGAGCGGGCCCCGCTGTTGCGGGAGCTGGCCCTGCTGGAGCAGCGCTTTGCCCCGGTCAGCCAGCCGCGGATCAAGATGACCATTGCCGATATGATCCTCGACTGAACCCCAAAGGCGGCGCCGGCCGCCGCTTGGCCTATTTTTCCCGCAGCAGCTCGGCGATCTGGAAGGCCAGCTCCAGGCTCTGCTCGGCATTGAGCCGGGGATCGCACATGGTCAGGTAGCGCTGGCTCAACTCCTGGTCCACGATATCCCGGCCGCCGCCCACACATTCGGTGACATCGGCCCCGGTCATCTCAAAATGGACGCCCCCGGGGACGGTGCCCTCCTGCCAGTGGATCTCGAAAAAGGCCCGGATCTCCTCCAGAATATTGATGAAATTACGGGTCTTGAGGCCGCTGGCCGAGGTGTAGGTGTTGCCGTGCATCGGGTCGCAGCTCCAGACCAGATTGAACCCTTCCCCTTTCAGGGCCCGGACCAGGGGGGTCAGGCCCTCGGCGATCTTTTTGATCCCGAACCGGGCGATGAGGGTCAGCTTGCCCGGTTCGTTCTCCGGGTTGAGGGCGTTCACCAGCCGTTTGACGTCATCGATATCGTGATTGGGCCCGATTTTAACCCCGATGGGGTTGTTGACCCCCCGTAAAAATTCGACATGGGCCCCATCCACCTGCCGGGTCCGTTCGCCGATCCAGAGCATATGGGCGGAACAGTCGTACCAGTTGCCGGTGGTGGAGTCCTGGCGGGTCAGGGCCTCCTCGTAACCCAGCAGCAGGGCCTCGTGGGAGGTGAAGAAACTGGCCTGGGTGAGCTGGGGCACGTTGGTGTCCAGGCCCACCACCCGCATGAAGTTGATCGCCTGGTCGATGTTGCGGGCCAGCTTGTCATACATCTGGCCCTGGGGCGAGCTTTTGACGAACTCGTTGTTCCAGGCATGGACCCGCTCCAGGGCGGCATAGCCGCCGGTGGTGAAGGCCCGCAGGATATTCATGGTGGCGCAGGCCAGGAAATAGCCCCTGACCATTCGCTGGGGGTCGGGGCGGCGGGCGGCGGGGGTGGCTTCACTGCTGTTGACCATATCTCCCCGGTAACTGGGCAGCTCCACCCCGTTGACCATTTCGGTGTCGGCGGAACGGGGCTTGGCGTACTGGCCGGCGATCCGGCCCACCTTGACCACCGGCTTGCCGCCGGCATAGCCCAGGATCACCGTCATCTGCAAGATCACCTTGAGCAGCTCCCGGACCACCGGGGCGGTGCAAAGCGAAAAACTTTCGGCGCAGTCGCCGCCCTGGAGCAGAAAGGCCTCGCCTTTGGCCGCCATGGCCAGTTGCCGCTTCAGGTCGCGGATCTCTCCGGCAAAGACCAGGGGGGGCAGTTCGGCGAGGGTGGCCAAGGCGGAGCGGTGCTCCTCCCGGTCGGGCCAGTTGGGTTGCTGCAGGGCGGTGAAGTTCTGCCAGCTGCTCTTGCTCCAGTTCGTTTTACCTGCCATGGTTTGACTCCCGTAATTTTAACCTTCTTTGGCGCCGGGCAGGGCGCAGGGGGCGCCGGCACAGCATATTTCAATGTCAAAGGCGTTGAGGATCCGCAACTCCGGTTCCCGTCTCTTTTCGGCCAGGGGGCTGAAGTCCAGGCCGGGCAGCTGGGCCGTCAGGGTGGCCCGGTCGGGAATGGCCTTTAGCCCCTGGCCCAGGACCCGGCCGCTTCGGCTCTCCAGCAACTCGGCATCCTCGCCGTTGCTGACCACGGCCAGGGGGATCACCTGGGTCGGGTCAAGAACCCGGGCGGCGGCCAGGGCCGGCCGCTCCCGAGTGACCAGTGAGCCGGGCCCGTAGCGGAGCAGCAGCAGGCGTTTGCCCGCGATTCTGATCACGAAATCGATTTTCGAGCTGACAAAGTTTCCGGCAAAGAGGGTCTCGATAATCAGCCGCGGTTCGATCTCGCTTTTGGCGAACCCCCTCTCCTCCACCAGCAGCCGGGCCAGCCGTTGGCGATAGCGTTCATCATCGGTGTCCACCAGGGACTCCCCGGTGAGGAAGTCGCGGAGATGGCCGTAAATCAGGTGATGGGAAGCAACATCGCTCATAAATGACCGCCGGAGCCGGGAAGCAGAAAAGGGAGGGGGCGGGCGTTGCGGCGCCTGCTCCCTCCCTTCTTCGGTGTCGTGGTTATTCCCAGGTTGGTTTTACAGTTCCAGCCACGACTCGGAGAAGACATTCTGCCCGGAGAGTACCTTGTAGGTTTTGTAGTGCTCCAGGGCGGTACCGCTGAGCCCGGCCGGATCGGGATCGTTGCCGTCCATCATTCCGTGCACCAGGTCAACCAGGTTCTGGCGCTCACCCTTGCAGATCGCCATCAGCTCGGCGTCGTAGGAGTTGACGATGGCGGTGGTGATCCCGTACTTCATCAGCATGATCAGGTAGGTCCGATCCAGATACTTGCGCAGGTGCTCGGCCACGCCGTTGGAGACGTTGGAGAGGCCAACGGTGGAACCGGCTCCGGGGGCGATATCCTGGAGCATGCTCATGAACTCCAGGCCGGAGTTGATCTGGTCGGCGCCCAGGGTGATGGGGGTGCCGATGGGATCAAAAAGCATTTTCTCGTTGGGGATCCCGGCCTCGGCCAGGGCCATCATCAGGTCCACCGCCATGGCGGCCCGCTCGTTGGAGTCCCGGGGCATGCCGTCGGGGCCCCAGAGCAGGGCGATGACGTTGCAGCCGGCTTCGGCGGCCACCGGGATCAGCTTCTGCATCCGTTCCGGCTGGGCCGAAATGGAGTTCATCAGGGCCGCTTCCCGGTTTTTGAGGGCTTTAAAGCCGGCGGCCATGGCGTCGGTGTTGGTGGTGTCCAGGCAGAGGGGCACGTCGGTGACCGCTTCCACGGTCTGGACCACCCAGGGCATCAGCTCGGTGCCGTCCTTGCGGGCCGGGCCGATATTGAGATCGAGGTAGGAGGCGCCGGCGGCCGCTTCTTCCTTGGCCATCTCCTGGATCGGGCCGGGGTTGCGCTCCTTCATCGCGCCACCGCTGCGCTTGCCCATGATATTGATGCTTTCGGCGATCGCCATTACTTTGGACATCGGTCCCTCCTTCTGATTTGGAAAAAATATGGTGAACGATTTGCCGGGAGACTCTTTGGGTCGGGTCCCGAATTTTTAACGATTGTGCCGGAATGAAAAGCAGATAACCGCAGGAAAATAGCCTTAAGCGGCCCTGATGTCAACCCGGAAGTAACCGGTTGGCGCCGAGGTCGGGATTTTTATTCCGGCGGGCGGGGCTGCTCTTCAGGAGGGGTGGGCTCCAGCCGCTTGCTGCCGGTGGTGCGCTCCACCGGCAGCACGAAGGCGATCCCCTTGCCCGGCTGGTCCAGGCAGCTGTCCTCGCGGATCGCCTGTAAAACCGCCTGGGTTTTGTCCCGGGCGATCAGGGTCAGGACCACCTCCTTTTCCGGTTCGATGGGAATGGAAAAGAGTTTGGCCTGTTCGTGAATCCCGGTGCCCCGGCCAAAGAGGATGGTGCCGCCTTCGGCCCCGGCCCGCTTGCTCGCTGCCACCACCGTTTCGGCGTTCCCCTTGTTGACCACCGTTATCACCAGTTCATAGCCGCTTTGTTGGTTCATGGCCTCTCTCTCCAGGCTGTCAAGTTCGCAGTAGTGGACGATACCGATCAGGTAGGGAACGTCGATGACGAAGGCGATCCCCTGGCCGGTTTCCAGCAGCTTGCCCGCCGCCACCACTTCTTCGAAGATGGGTTCGATGATTTTGCGGTTAAAGAGGGTCAGCACAATCTCTTTGTCCTGGTTGACCGGAATGCCGAAAAACTTTTTTTCGTAGATCCCGGTGCCCTTGCCCAGGAAGATGGTGCCCCCCTCGGCTCCGGCCCGCCGGGTGGCCTCGACCACCTTCTTGGCCTTGCCCTTCTGGACCACGCTGATCAGCAATTTGTGGCATGAAATAAGGCTCATGACTGCTCTCCTTGGCGGTGCCGATAGAGGATTCCCAGAATCAGCACCGAAATTATCGGGGCCAGGGCCACCAGGGCGATCATCCCGAAGCCGTCCAGCAGCGGATTTCGGCCCTCCATGGTGGCGGCGGCCCCCACCGAGATGGCCATGATAAAGGTCACGGTCATGGGGCCGGTGGCCACCCCGCCGGAATCAAAGGCGATGGCGGTGAAGGTTTTACTGGAGAAGCGGATCAGCAGCAGGGCCAAAAGATAGCCGGGGATGATGAAATACCACAGCGGTACCCCCAACAGAATCCGGGTCATGGAGAGGGCGATGGAGATGGCCACCCCGATGGAGAGGGCATAGAGCATGATCCGCTGGGGAATGGAGCCGCTGGAAGCCTTTTCCACCTCGATATTGAGAATCCGCACCGCCGGTTCGGCGAAGGTGGCGACAAAACCCAGCACAAAGCCGATGGGGATCAGTAGCCAGTTGTGGTCCATCGCGGCTAAAATTCCGCCCATCTCGGTGCCCACCGGGAAAAAACCGATCTTGACCCCCTGGAGAAAAAGGGCCAGCCCCAGGAAGGTGGGGATCAGCCCCTTGAGGATATTGAAAAACTGGGCCGGGGGTAGTCGGAGGATAAAGAACTGGAAGAAGAGGAAAAAGCCCAGCAGGGGCAGCAGGGCGATGCCCACCTCCAGCAGGACATGATCGAAGCCGGTAAAGATCTTGATGTTCATCCGTAGAAGATCCCCAACAGCATAACCGCCAGGATCGGGCCGATGGAGGCCAGGGCCACCAGGCCGAAGCCGTCGGTGGAGGCGTTTTTGCCGCCCAGCACCGAGGCCACCCCCACTCCCAGGGCCAGGATAAAGGGGACGGTCATGGGGCCGGTGGTTACCCCGCCGGCGTCAAAGGAAACCGGGACAAAGTGACCGGGGGTGAAGGCGGCCAGCAGGAAGACCAGGGCATAGCCCACCACCAGCAGCCAGGTGATGGAGATACTGAGGATGATTCGCAGCATGGCCAGGCCGACGAAAAAAGCCACCCCGATGGCCACCGTGTAGATCAGCAGGTTTTTGGAGATATCGCCGCCGGAAACCTGATCCACCTGCATGGCCAGTACCCGGACATCGGGTTCGGCCAGGGTGGCGGCAAAGCCCAGCAGCACCCCGAAAAAGACCACCAGCCAGGCCTTGCCCATCCGGGGCAGGGCGGCGCCGATCAACTCCCCGATGGGCAGCATCGCCACCTGGACCCCCCAGAGAAAGAGGGTCAGCCCCACCGAGACCATGGCCAGCCCCACCAGAAACTGGAGAAAGACGGGAAGCGGCAGCCAGATCAGGGTGAACTGGAGGAAGAAAACCACGGCGGTGATCGGCAGTACCGCCCAAAAAACCTCCTGTACGGTTTCTTTGATATCCTGCACGGCTCTTCCGCCTCGGCAATGAAAAGTGTTTTATGGGACAATTCCCGGCGAGTATAGCACAAAAGCGCGGCCGGGGAAACAGAACAGGGGCGCGGCGCCTCCCGGGAAAGCCGCTTATTGCCGGGGTTGCCGGTCCGGCCAGGCCGCCAGTTCGCCCAGGGCCGTGGATTCGATTAGATAGGTGATCCGGTGGGCCAGGGCCAGGTGCTGGATCTCCCGCAACAGGGTTGACGGGGCGAGGTGATTGATCCCGGAGCCCGAGAGCCGGGAGCAGGCGGCCACATAACCCCACATATGCTGAATCGCGTTGCGCAGATGCCCCGGTTCGGGGGGGCGGCGCAGCAGCTGAACCAGGCGGAGGGCCAGCTCCTCGCAGTCCTGGTCACCGTGGCCCACCGCCAGCTCGCGGCCGATCTGGCGGTAGGCCGCGGGATCCCGGGCCAGCACCGAATATTTGTGCTGGGCCCAGAGCTGCTGGCTGTTGCGGGGCAGGGGGATGCGGCCGGGGGGGCGATCCCGGTATTTGCCCGCCAGCAGCAGCAACTGTTCCCCGGGAGGATTGAGAAAAATTTCCGGCCACTGCCGGGGGTTGGCCCGCAGCCGTACCGGGGAGCGGTCCACGTAACCGCGCAGGGCCATCTCCGCCGCCAGCAGGCGGTGGCGCTGGCTCAGGGCCCAGCCATGCCCCCGCCAGCGCAGGGTTTCCGGATGCCGGGAATAGCCCGTTTTGCCATCTCTGAGAATGGCGACAATGCCGTGCAGCTCCCGATGCTCCCCCAGCAGACTGGCCCGATTGAGATATCCCGGATCAAGATCCCACACCCGCATCCCCGCTCCTCCCAAGGTTACCCCTTAACCCTACCGGGGGTGGAGGGGATGGTAAAGGGAAAAGCCGCGACTGGCGCCGGCCTGGCCCATCGGTTATCATGAGAAGATGAAGATCAACAACAATCCCCTACAACTGTACAAGCTGTTGCCGGGGGATAACTGCCGGCAATGCTATCTGCCCTCCTGCATGGCCTTTGCCGCCGCGGTTATTGCCGGCGAAAAACGGCTGACCGCCTGCCCCCGGCTGGAACCGGCGGTGCTGGCCCGCCTGGAGGCGGAGTTTTGCCCCCGCCGCAGTCTGGCCGATGAGCAGGCGGACCGGATCGGGGAGCTGCGCGAGCAGGTGGCCAAGCTGGATTTCGCCGCCCTGGCCCCCCGTCTTGGCGCGGTTTTGCGGGGGGAGAGCCTGGTGATCTCCTGTCTGGGCAAGGATTTCGTCATTGACCCGGCCGGCCGGCTCAGCTCGGAGTGCCACGTCAATCCCTGGGTTCAGTTGCCCCTGCTGCGTTATCTGCTGGTCTGCCAGGGAGCGGCGGAGCGGGGAGAGTGGCTGCCCATGGCGGAACTGGCCCAGGGGGCGGCGGTGGCGCCGCTGTTTGCCAAGCGCTGCGAAGAGCCGCTCCGGCAGTTGGCCGATCGCTTTGGCGAGGATTTTTTTGAACTGCTGGGGATGTTCAAGGCGGAGGTGCAGGGAGAACCCGGCGGGGAGCGGGTCGCGCTTTTACGCCCCCTGCCCCGGGTCCCTTTCCGTTTGGCCTACCAGCCGCCGGAGGATGGGCTGGATTCCACCCTGCGGATCACCTTCGATCGCAGCGCCGAGCGGAACGCCACCCCGGAGATGCTGCACTTTCTGGCCAGCGGCGTGGCCGAGATGTGTGAAAAAATTCTGCAGTGCCTCTGCCACCCGGGATAAATCCCGCCCTCAGCCCAGCAACCGGCCCCGGTTGCTGGGCGGCTGCCGGACCACCTGGTGGATGGTGAGGCGGCGTCCCTCCTCTTTGCCGGCCCGGTAGCTGCTGTCGTAAAGGCGGACCCCCCTTCCGCGGGAGCGGCGCAGCCGGGGATAACGCTGATCGTGAAACCGCCGCAGCCCGCCATCGGCGGCGCAGATCAGTTGACTGCAGGTCGGGGGGGCGGCTGCCCCTGCTCCGGTGGTGCGGGTTTGCTTGGCCGCCCCCTGCTCTTGCCCCCGCAGCTTTTCCCGCAGTCCGTTGAGGATTCCCAGGTAGTAGGAGTTCCTTTCCCGGCCGCTCACCCGCCCAGGGTTGGTTTGCCGGAAATCGGCCCACAGCCGCTCCAGTTGTTTTTCCAGGAAGTGGTACACATGTTCGGCCACCACCAGATTCTCTTTACTCCCCAGCAGTTCCAGGACCCGGTGCTGGCGGTCGGCAGTCGGCTGATATAGCTGATAGCTTACCGTTTTAACGTAGAAAAAATCGCTCAGGATGGCGGCCAGATGGTTGTGGTGGGCCGCCCGCCGCTGCCGGCCGCTGTCGATCACCAGGTAGTCGTAGTGGTCGAGGGGGGGCGGGTCGGCCGCGGGGCTCAGCCGTTGCAGGTTGTGTTTGCGCATCAGCTCCCCGGCCTTGGCCATGGCCAGGGCGGCTTCATGTTCGTTGGCGCTGGCGGCCAGGGCCAGTAATTTTTCCACTCGGACCGTGATCGGCGGGGCCGGGCTGGTGGCGGCGGTCGGCGGCGGCAGCTCCCCCTGGGCCCGGCGCAGGGCGGGGTGGACCCCCAGGAGCTGGCAGGCCCGTTGAAAGTTGGGGCCATGGGGCGCTTCCTGGGGGGTGGGAAAATAGTGGGAGACGTACTGGTGGCAGATCTCGTGCTTGAGGACCTCCAGGACCAGATCCCAGCTTTGCTCCCGGATCAGGTTCGCGGCGATGGTGATGATGCCCGGTTCCGGATCCGGCCTCCAGGAGCCGGCCCGGCTGTTGCCGTGGCCGATCTCAAACAGCGGGGTCGGCAGGGCGATCCGGTAGTAATGGCAAAGGTTTTGATGCTCCCGGACCAGTTGCCGCTGCCAGGCCTGGAGCAGGAAGGTCGCTTCCCGGTTCACAGGCGCCACCATTTTTTGAGCAGCAGACGGGTGGCGTCGGCCAGGTGGCCCGGTTGGGGTCGGGTCAGCAGATAGTCGGGGCGGTGGCGTTCCGGTTCACCCTCCCGGGCCACCGCTCCGGCCAGGTAGTGGCAGTGCCAGCCCAGGCCCAGGGCTCGGCGACAGTAGTCGGCATCGGCGTAGAGGGTGTGGAAGCCCTCGTCGAAAAAACCGACCTCCTCCCAGGCCGCCCGGCGGATCAACAGGGCCCGGCCGCTGAGAAACTCCCGGGGAGCCTGGTTTAGTACCGGCGGCTGATCGGCATAACAGTGCCGCTTGAGGATGGGGCCGCCCAGGCCGCTTTGCCCCAGCAGGGTGTGGAGCAGCAGGATGGTGGTCAGGCCGGGCAGGCGGCGGGCCGAGGGGAGCGGATGGCCGGCCCGGTCCACCAACCGGGGGGCGGCCAAGGCGGTTTCGGTCTCTTCGTCGAGGAATTCGACCAGGGTTTGCAGGCAGCCGGCCAGGGGGTGGACCCGGCTGGACCAGGGGGCCAGGTAACGCCCCTGGGCTCGGGTCAGGGCGGGGTTGAGCCGCCGTCCCCAGCTGCTCGCGCCCGGTTGCTCCTGGTCGGGTTCAAGCAAAACCAACTGGGGAAAATCGAGCCGCAGGTCGCGGCAAAGGGGGGAGGCGGGATTGACGGGGCTGCCCGCCACCAGCACTTCGTAGGCCACCGGCCCGGAATGCTGCTCGACCGCCTCCAGAAAGCCGCGCAGCTTCTCGAGTTCCAGGGGGCCGCTGAGGCAGAAGGAGATGTCGAACTCGATTTCCATCCATCCATCCATCCATCCATCCGGCCGGACGGCCGGCTATCCGGCCAGCTTTTCCTTTACGGTGGGAAAGAGGCTCATGTCGGTGTGGGGCAGGAAGAGGGCGGCCATGTAATGGTCCATGAAACGGGCGTTTTCCGCCAGCTCCAGGTTGGTGATCAGCGAACTTACCTGCATCCGCTCCCGGAAACGGGCGTTGTCGGTGAGGCTGATCCGGCAGCCCAGCATCGAGGCGTTGCCCAGGTAGTAGAAGCGTTCCCGCTGGATATCGGGCAGCAGCCCGATGCTGATCGCCCGTTCCAGGTCGATATAGGCCCCGAAGTTGCCGGCCAGAATCACCCGCTCCAGGTCGGTAAAGGTCATTCCCACCGACTCCAGCAGGGTCAGATAACCGGCGTACATCGCTCCCTTGGCCCGGATCAGGTTGTCCAGATCCACCTCGGTGATCACGATATCTTCACCCATCAGGGCGTCTTTACCCCAGGCCAGCACATACTCCCAGCCATCCTCCCCCTCCCGGATGCGGGGGTGTTCGAGCTGGCGCTTGAACTTGCCCTGCTGGTCGATCACCCTGGCCTCCAGCAACTCGGAAACGATGGAGATCAGGCCGGAACCGCAGATGCCGCAAGGCTTGATCCGGTCGATGGTGATGATCATCGGCTCCAGGGTCTGGGGGTGGATATGGAAGTTCTCGATGGCCCCGGAGTTGGCCCGCATCCCGTGGCGAATGCCGCCACCCTCGAAGGCGGGGCCGGCCGAGCAGGCGGCGCAGACCATCCACTCCTCGTTGCCCACCACGATCTCGCCGTTGGTGCCGATATCGATGAACAGGGTCAGCTCGGGACTCTTGTACATCCGGCAGGCATGCACCCCGGCGATGATGTCGCCGCCCACGTAGCTGGCCACCGCCGGATAGAGAAAGAGCCGGACCGAAGGGTGGGCCTGGATCCCCAGCTGGGCGGCCCGGGTCAGGGGGAACTGGCTGCAGGTGGGGACGTAGGGGGACTCCCGGATAAATTTGGGGTTGAGTCCCAGCAGCAGGTGGCTCATGATGGTGTTACCCGCCGCCATGATGTAGCTGATGTCGCTGGGGTTGATGATTACCGTTTTGCAGACGGTTTCGATGATGGTGTTGATGGTCCGCACCACCTTGTCCTGGAGGATGCGCAGCCCGCCGGGCCGCTGGGAATAGACGATCCGGGAGATCACGTCCTCCCCGTAGGCGATCTGATCGTTGTAGGCCGAAGCCTCGGCGATCACCTTGCCGTTGCCCAGGTCGATCAGCACGCCGCAGACCGTGGTGGTGCCGATATCCACCGCCAGGCCGTAAAGCTTGTCGGTGGTGTTGCCCGGCTCCACCGCGATGATCCGATCGGGCTCCTCGGCCCGGCGACCCTTGAGCAGGATCACGGTGATCTCCCAGTTGGCCTCCCGCAGGGTAAAGGGCAGCTCCATCAGCAACTCGGGGTGATCGTAGGTGGGGTCCTTGCAGTCGTGGCAGCGCTGGCGGATGGCCCGCATCAGCCGCTGGAGGTCGGGAATGTTATCCTCCATGCCGGGAGGATCGAGTTTTAAAAAGCGTTTTTCCACCGGCGGGTCCACCTGCCAGGTGCCGATCAGGTCGTCCAGGGAGCGGGCCGAGATCGCCCGGGTGGTCACCGGCTTGCGCTTCAGCGCCTTGCCGTCCTTGCCGGTGGTTTCGGGAATCCGGACGGTAAGATCGCCCTTGACGCTGCTCTGGCAGGCCAGCCGGATTCCGGCGGCGTACTCTTTGTCCTTGAGCCGGGCCTTGCCGGAGACCACCTCGCCGGACTCGATCTGGACCTTGCATTTACCGCAAACCCCGTCCCCGCCGCAATAGGCGTTGATATAGACCCCGGCCTTGGCGGCGGCGGCCAGCAGATTTTCTCCCTCTTCAACCTCGATGGAGACCTGATCCGGTAGAAATTTTATCGTTTTCATGGTTGAGCAAAATAGCAGGATTCCCGGCGCTGTCAAGGGTGGAGAGGGGGACGGAAAGCGCTTGCCCGGCGTGATCCCCGCTGGTTATGCTGGGGAGGTGGGGGAGAGGATTAAAACCAGTAAGGAGGATAATCTGATGGCCATAAGTGAACCAAGCCCCGCCGCCTGGCCGGCCCAGGCGGTTTGTCTGCAGTTTTCGGTGCGGTTTGGCGACCCGGAGGCCAATCTGGCCGTGGTGCGGCGGCGGCTGGCCGAGCTGGCCCCGGCCGCTTCCGCCCTGGTGGTGCTGCCGGAACTGTGGGGCGGCGGTTTTGCCTATGAGCGCCTTAAGGAGCAGGCGGCCCTCACCCCGGGGCTGCTGGCGGCCCTGGAGGAGGAAGCCCGCCGTTATCAAGTCTGCCTGGCCGGCAGCCTGCCCGAAGCGGTGGCCAGGGGCCGGGAAAAAGATTTTTACAACAGCCTCTACCTGGTGACCCCCGCCGGAGTGGTGGGCCCTTACCGCAAACAGCGCCTTTTCGCCCCCATGGAGGAGGAGCGTTACTTTCGGCCGGGGCCGGTGGCTTCCCCCCTGGCCGCCCCCTGGGGGCCGCTGGCCGCCCTGGTCTGCTTCGACTTGCGTTTTCCCGAGCTGGCCGGCGGTCAGGTGGACCAGGGCGCCGAGCTGCTGGTGGTCGCGGCCCAGTGGCCCGCGGCCCGCCGGGAACATTGGCGGATTCTCCTGCAAGCCCGGGCCATCGAGAATCAGGTTTTCGTGGTGGCCTGCAACACCTGTGGTCTGGTGGGGGGCACCGATTTTGCCGGCAGCTCTCTGATCATCGCCCCCGATGGCGTTATTCTGGCCGAGGCCGGCCCGGGGGAGGAGAGCCTGGTCGCCCCCCTGGACTTTGCCAGGCTGGTCGAGGCCCGCCGGCTTTTCCGAACCCGCCGCCGGTGACTTCACCTTTTTTCTTAAGAAAATCAGGCCGACGACCGATGATTGAGACAGACCGGAGTATGGGATCTGGCCGGCCAACCCCGTTTGACGGGGTTGGTCCGGGAGAATAATGGAGCCGCCCCGGCCCCGTTGCAGGGCGGGCGGTCGTTGGTTTATCCAGCCGAGGAAAGGATCGCGATGGGAACGGATAGGGAACGCGGAGGCCATGGCCTCCGGATATTGGGGCGCGGTCTGGCGTGGTCCCTGGTTGCCGCCCTGCTGGCGGGCGGTTGTTTTTTTCCCCCGTCGGCGGCGGCTTTTATCTGGCCCTTCAGCAAGCAGCAGCCGGCGGAGCCGGAGCCGACTCCTCCGTCGGTGGCGACGGCGCAAATCCCGCAACTGTTGCCGGAAGAGGAGGCCGGGCCGGTGGTCAACGAGGCCCTGCTGCTGGCTCGCCAGATCAGTCTGATCGGCGAAGAGCTGTTTGCCGGGCTGGGGGGAGGGGAAGAGGTGGCTGGCGGCTTGCGGGAGGGGGTGATCGTCCTCTCCTTCGTGGACCAGAAGCAGCTTACCCGGACCACCTCCTTCGGCCGCCATCTGGCCGAGCAGTTGATGAACGAACTGCAGCGGCGGCAGGTGCCGGTGGTGGAGTTGCGCAAGAGTAAAGAGGTGCGGGTCCAGGAGCGGGGGGGCGAGTATGGCCTTTCCCGTAATCCGGCGGAGATCGCGGACCGGGTTGCCGCCGGGGCCATGCTGACCGGCACCTATACCATCACCGCCGGGCAGGTGATGGTCAACGCCCGGATTATCGACAACCGCAGCGCCCTGCTGCTGGCCGCCGCCACCGTTGTTATTCCCCGGACCGCCGTGGTGAACGACCTCTTGGCCGACCCGGTCAGCGGGCCGGCCCCGGCCGCCGAACCGATGTATATGAAGCGCCTGGAGCTTTAATGATCGCATGTCAGGGAGGAAAGAGATGAAAAGAGGATTGATGCTCCGGTTGGGCTGTTACGGCCTGGGCCTGCTGTTGCTGGTCGGCCTGCTGAGCGCCTGCGCCGGAACCAGGTCGGCCGGCAAAGAGCCGCCGGCCCCGGTGGTCGAGGCCGTCCAGGAGGAGGCGCAGACCAAGGAGGTTCTGGCCGCCGCTCCCGCTGCCGTTGCCTCCGAAGCCCCGGTCGCCCCGCCGAGCCCCCCCGCCAAAGTGGGGCCGGCGACCCCGCCACCCCTTCCGGTCCTTTCTTCCTCGGGGGCTCCGGCGCTGGAGGCCCGGCCTTCGGGGGTGGCCCCGGCGGTTGGGGCCGAGGAGATCTTTCCCTATCCGCCCCGTTTTTTACGGGATGATGGTGGTGAGGGGTGGGCTCGCGCTTCCGGCCTGGAAACCCTGTTGGCGGAAATTTCCCGGGAGGTGGCGGGCAAGGTTTACTACGACCTGCGGGAGCGGGAGCGGGGGAGTCTATCCCCCCGGTTGGCGGTGGTGGTGGCGGTTCCCCTCTCCGATCTCAAGCGGGAGAGCGAATTCGGCCGGGTGCTGGCCGAATACCTCCTCACCGACCTGGCCGATCGCGGCCTGACCGTGACTGAACTGCGTCTGGGCCGGGAGATCCATATCATCCCCCAAACCGGAGAATTTATTCTCTCCCGGAATATCGGCGAGCTGGCCAGCAATCAGCAGGAACTTGACTACGTGGTGGTCAGCACCTATTCCAACACCCGCCGCACCCTGATGGTGCATGGCCGGCTGGTGGACCCCAAAAACGGTCAGATCCGCAGCAGCTGGCGTCACACTCTGCCGTTGAACCGGGAGCTGCTGGGGCTTTTCCAGGAAGCGGAGGGGCCGTTTACCATCTCGGTGCGGGGCATTCTTTGAAGCCTTGGGCGACGGACCAGGCGGAATGAAAGTTTTTGAGCATTCAAGAGGGGGCGAGGGCTGGAGAAGATGAAAAAGCATAGTTTGGCCGCAGGAAATTTACCGCTGGTGGTTCTGTTGCTCCTGGCGCTGGGAGGTTGGGGGCAGACGCCGGCCTTTGCCCGGGAGGTTACTCCGCCCGCAGCCCAGGCCCCCGGCGGCTACAGCTCACTCTCCGAGCTGGTGGTCCTGCTTGGCCGGGATGCCGCCGGTCAGTTCAGCGGTTTTTTCGACCCCGGCCCGGTGCGGGTGGAGCCCTTTCCGGTACTCGGCGAGTTTCCTGCCCGGCGGATAAGCGTGTTGGGGGCCACCCTGGCCGACCAGATGGTGGCGACCATCAACGCCATCCCGGGGAGTGAACCCGGCGAAGAGCCGGTGGGGGAGCAGGTGCTGCGGGGGGTGATCCAGGAGATTGACGGCTATCTGCGGGTCCATCTCAGCGGCCGGAACGGCCGGGGCGAATGGCGCTCCTATGTGGCCAACGTCGAGATGTCCGTGGCTGTTTACCGGGCTCTGCACACCTACGTTTCCTATGAGCGTTGATCAATAAGGACGCCGAGCAGGCGTCCGGTGACCCAGGCGGATACGGACCATGGCAGAAGAAAAAGAGAAAAACGGTTTGGGCGATATCGACGATTGGCTGGCCGATCTGGATGATCAACCCAAAAGCGAGCCCGAGGTTGGGGTCTCTGCCGCCGACTTTGATGGCGGCGGTGAACTGGACCAATCCGATATTGATCAGTTGCTGGGGGGGGTGGGGGAGGAGGAGCCGGGTTCCGGCGAGGAGCAGTCATCGGTGGAGCTGGACCAGTCCGATATCGACTCCCTCTTCAATGAAGAGCCCCAAGCGGCCGCCGAGGTGCAAAGTGAGCCGAAAGAGAGCGTCGCGGCCGCCGATGTCACCGACGCCGGCGCCGATGATGATTTTGTCGGCCTTGATCAGTCCGAACTCGATGAGCTGCTGGATGATGATAAGGTCGAGTCCGTCGGGACGGCCGCCGAGGCGGTACCCGAGGCGGCTCCGGCCGCCAAGGCGGAGGGCAAGGATGAGTACGGTTTTGACGGTGATGACTTTGATATCGACAGCTTCGATTTCGATGACGCCATCCCCGATATTCCCGATGAGAGCATCCTGAACGCCGCCCAGGAGAAGGCTCCGGCAAAACCGACCGATGATGGCGATATTTTCGCCGACGCCCCCGAGGCTCCCCCGGCGGAGGCCCCAGGGCAGGCCACGGCCGAGGAGCAGCGGGAGCGCAAATCGTTCCTGGCCTTTCTCCCTCCCTCCCTCTCTTCGCTGCCCGCCAGGGTCAATCGGAGCACGCTGGGAGCGGGACTCTTTTCCCTGCTGCTGCTGATCGGCGGATTTTACTATTTCCTCGGGCGCCAGCCGGCGCCTGAACCGGCCATCCCGCCCCTGGTGCGGGAGCAGATGGTTCAGGCCCTGGAGCCGGAACCGGTGGAGACCATGGTTCCGCCGGTGGCCCGGGCTGACCGCTATCGGATGGAGGAGCAGGAGAGCGCCGTTGCCATGCAGCTGGTCGGCCGCGCCGCCGATGGCGGGCCCCTGGCCTACGAGATTGTCACTCCGCCCCGTTATGGCCGGCTTTCCGGCGAACCCCCTTTGGTGACCTATCTCCCCAACCAGGATTTCCCCGGGGAGGACAGTTTCGTATACCGGGTAAGCGATGGCCTGCTGGTCAGCGAACCGGCCCGGATCGAGATCGTGGGCCGGCGGGTACGGGAGGAGGTTGCCGAACCACCGGTTGGGCTGGCGGAGGTGGCGGAAGTGGAGGAGGTGTTGAGTCTGGCCCCGGCCTACCCCTGGGTCCGGGCCCGGGATCTTAGCCTTGCGACCTCCAGTACCGAGCCGCTGCTGATCGACTGGGCCGAGATCTGGCACCGGGAGAACGGCACCCCCTTCTCGCCCCGGATCAAGGTGGAAATTCTGGGAACCGACCGGCTGACCGGCCAGCTGGTGGCCTTGGGTCCCGCTGCCCATCGTTACCAGCCCGACCCCTATTTTGCCGGGCTGGAGAGCCTGCGCTACCGCTTTAACCACGCCGGCGTTCGTTCCAAGGCCCGCCGGCTCACCCTGGAGGTGGCGGAGGGCAGCCCGGCGCCCAGCTTGCGCCTGCGCCCCCTGGCCGCCAGTTATCCGGTGGGGGAGACGGTGCTGCTGGACGCCGGCGACACCCTGGCCTTCCGCCCCCGGGAGTTGCGCTTTGAATGGGAGCAGTTGAGCGGAACCACGGTCCTGCTGGAGCCCTTGGCCGCCAACGCTGCGGTGGTCCGTTTTGTCGCCCCCTCCGCCTTCAGCACCGTGGCCGACCCCAAGGTGGTGCTGCGGGTGACCGCCATCGATCCGAAAAGCGGGCAGAGCGATTCGCGGATCGTGGAGATCGCCACCGCTTCCCGCCGGCACGGAGCCCTCTGGTCGCAAGGTGGCGGCGGGGGCCACGGTTCCCCCCTGTACGGACTTTAGGCCAGGGCCGCCTTCAGGTCGCTGATCGCCCGGGCGTAGTCAGGGCGGCCGAAAATCGCCGAGCCGGCCACGAAGATATCGGCCCCCGCCTCCCGGATCGCCCGGATGGTGTCGGGGGCCACCCCCCCGTCCACCTCGATTTCGGTACTCAGACCCCGCTCCTCGATCATCCCCTTCAACTCCCGGATCTTTTGCAGGGCCGAAGGGATGAATGACTGGCCGCCGAAGCCGGGGTTGACACTCATCAGCATCACCAGGTCGATCTCCGCCAGCAGGTAATCCAGGGTGGCCAGCGAGGTGGCCGGATTGAGCACCAGCCCGGCCCGCTTGCCCAGGTCTTTGATCTGGTGGACGGTGCGGTGCAGATGATGGCCGGTTTCGACGTGAACCGTGATCCAGTCAGCCCCGGCCCGGGCGAAGGCCTCCACATAACGCTCGGGATTTTCCACCATCAGGTGGACATCCAGGGGCAGGTCGGTGATCTTGCGGACCGCGTCCACCACCAGGGGGCCGATGGTGATGTTGGGCACGAAATGGCCATCCATCACATCGACGTGAATGATGTCGGCCCCGGCGGCGGCCACCGCCCTGATCTCTTCCCCCAGGCGGGAAAAGTCGGCGGAGAGGATTGAGGGGGCGAACTGCGGTGGTTTCTGGTTGGTCGGTTTGGACATTTTAGCTCTTCCTCTACTGTTCGCTGATCGGTTGATCAGGTTCCCCGGCGGCCGCTTCCGCAGCTGGTCCCTGCTCCCGCTCAGCGCCGGAATTTCCCACGGTAATCATGACATAGCGTTCCGGCTGCAGATAGCGCCGCGCCGTTGCCTGCACCTGGTCGGGGGTGACCGCCTCCAGGTAGCTCTGATAACGTTGGGCGAAATCAAGCCCCAGGCCGTAGGTTTCGTTGAGGGCCATCTCCATGGCCCGGGCGCCGTTGCTCTGCAGGCCCAGGCGGTAGTTGCCCACCAGGACGTTGCGGGCCCGGTCCAGCTCCTCGGCGCTGATCGGTTCGTTGCGGACCCGGTAGAGTTGGCCCCAGATCTCGGAAATTGCCTCATCCCGGCGTTGGGGACTGGTGCCGATATAGATGCCGAAGGCCCCGGTATCGGTCCCCAGCAGGGAGAATGAGGAGAGGCTGTAGGCCAGGCTGCGCCGATCACGCAGCTCGGTGAACAGCCGCCCGCTCTGGCCGGAGAGGACCTGATCCAGGATCTCCAGGGGGTAGCGGTCGGGATTATCCAGGGTGGTACCCAGAAAACCCAGGACGATATGGACCTGCTCCCGGTCGCGGCTGAGGTTGATGATCTCCGGCCGGGCCGGCGGTTCCGGGGCCAGCAGACTTTCCCGCACCGGCCCCGCCTCCGTTGCCGGGGCTTGCCAGTGGCCGAACAGTTGCTCCACCTGGAGGCGTACCCCCTGGGCATCCACGTCGCCCACCACCGCCAGGACCAGTTTGTCGGGCCGGGCGTGCTGCCGGTAGATCTCCCGCAGGGTGCCCAGCCGCAGCCCTTTCAGGGAGGCGGCATTGCCCTGGGTGTTCAGGGCGTAGGGATGGCCGCGGAACAGGGCCCGGTTGAATTCGCGAAAACCCACCGACGGCAGGGAATCTTCCTGGCGGCGCAGTTCCGCCAGCAGCTCGGCCCGGATCTTTTCTGCCTCCTCCGGGTCGAAGGCCGGCTCCAGCAGCACATCCCGCAACAGGATCAGCCCCTGATCGAAGAAGCGGGCCAGGAAATCGCCCTTGACCCCGAAGGTGTTACGGCCGTTGAACCCTTCAAGCTCGCCGGCCAGGTCGGCCACGGCCCGGGCCATCTGACGGGCGTCCAGCTCCCCGGCCCCCCGGGGCAGCAGTTCGGCCAGAAAGGCGAAGGCGCCGTTGGTCAGCGGGGTTTCCCCGTGCAGGCCGCCGGGAAACACCGCCCGTATCGCCACCGTCGGGACCTCCCGTTGCTCCCGGACCAGCAGGGTAATGCCGTTGTCCAGTTCAAAACGGTGGGTGTGGAGGGGCAGGGTCAGATCCCGGCTCTCCCGGGGCGCTTTTTGGCGGGCGACGGCCGCGGCGGCGGCGATGATCCCCCCCATTCCCGTCTGGTCCAGCTCGATTCCGGAATCACGGGGGGCCAGCAGGCCGGCGGTCAGCCGGGTTTCCTGGAAATAGGTGGCGGCCACTCGCTGGATGTCGGCGGCCTCCACGGCCCGGAGTCGCTCCAGGTAGTCATGCTCGCGAGGGTCGCCGGTGAGCAGTTCAAAGGAGCCCATCACCCGGGCCATCCCCTCGGCCCGTTCCAGATTGAAGACGAAATCCGCCTCCAGGTTGCGGCGGGCCCGCTCCAGCTCCTCCTCGCCCACTGGAAAATGGCGCAGGGTGAAGAGGGAGGTCAGGATCTCCCGGAGGAGCTCCGGGGCCTTGGCCGCGTCCAGGGTGGCTCCGACCTGGAACAGGCCGGGATCGCGGGAGCTGAACAGGGAGCTGCTGATCCGGTAAACCAGGCCCAACTCATGGCGCAGTCGTTCGTTGAGCCGGGAGGCTTCGCCCTGGCCCAGGATCTGGGCCAGCACGCTCAAGGCGGCGCTGTCGGGGTGCTTGAAGGCGGGAACGGGAAAGGCCAGGGCCAGATGGGTCTGGTTGATCTCCTGCTCCTCCAGGAAAAAGCGGTGCTCCTCGGGGATCGGCTCCTGGGGCAGGTCGCGCTCCACCGCTTCCGGCCGGGCGGGCAGATCGCCGAAGAGCCGGCGGCTGTGGGCCAGGACTTGTTCCGCTTGCAGGTCGCCCACCACCACGATGGTGAAATTTTCCGGGTGGTAGTGGCGCTCCATATAGGCCAGAATATCGTCGCGACTGATGGCCGCCACGCTCTCCTGGGTGCCGCTGATGGGCAGCCGGTAGGGGTGGGTGGTATAGGCCCGGGCCATCATCTCCTGGAAAAGGTGAATCTCCGGGCGGTCCCGCCGCATTCTGATCTCCTCGAAGATCACCGGCTTTTCCCGCTCCAGCTCTTCGGGATCGAACAGGGAGTTGAGCACCGCGTCGGCCAGCACCTCCATGGCCGCCGCCCAATGGCGGGCGTCCAGGGTGGCGTGATAGACCGTGTGCTCGAAACTGGTATAGGCGTTGATTCGCCCCCCCAGGGCCTCGATGGCCCCGGCCACCTCGCCGGGTCCGCGCCGGTCGGTACCCTTGAAGATCATATGCTCGATCAGGTGGGTGATTCCGGCCTCGTGGGGAGCCTCGAAAACGCTGCCCGCCCCCACCCAGATCTGGACGGTGGCCACCCCGGTGTCCGGGGTCTCCCGTGTGATCACGGTGAGGCCGTTGGCAAGTTTTTCCTTGTAGAGATGGGGGGCCAGCTGGCTGGCGGCGCTACTGTCGCTGTTTGTCATGGTAAGGGCCAGGGTTGCGGTTAAAAGGAAGAGGACAAGGCGCAAGCGCCGGCAAAGTTGCGGCAGCATAATCAGGATCTCCGTCGCAGGGCAAACCAGAGGGTCAGGCCGGTCAGAATCATCAGGGCGCTTAGGGCCTGGCCCATGGAGAACAGGTCGAGGAAGAGGCCGAGTTGGGCGTCGGGTTCCCGGAAAAATTCCACGATGAAGCGCATGGTCCCATAACCCATCAGGAAAAGGGCCGCCAGACTGCCAGCCGGCCAGTTGTGCCGCCAGTAGCGGCCCAGGGCCAGCCACATGATGATAAAGAGCACCAAGCCCTCCAGGAAGCTCTCGTAGAGCTGGGAGGGGTGGCGGGGCAGGGGACCGCCGTCGGGGAAGATCATGGCCCAGGGCACTTCGCTGACCCGGCCGTAGAGCTCGCCGTTGATGAAGTTGCCCAGCCGGCCCAGGCCCAGGCCGATGGGGGCGGCCACCATATAGGCGTCGGTGGTGCGGAGGAAGGGCAGGCCGCTGTGGCGGCAAAAAAGCCAGCCCCCGAAGAGCAGGCCCAGCAGGCCGCCATGGAAGGACATCCCCCCCTGCCAGGTGGCGAAAATCTCCAGGGGATGCTCCAGGTAATAGCTAAAGTGGTAGAAAAAGACGTAACCCAGGCGGCTGCCGATGATCAGGCCGGCGATCAGCACCAGGTTGAGGTTGTCGAAGTTGCGCTCCAGGCCGGGATGGGGGTAGCGCCGGAACTGGTAGCGCACCAGAAAATAGGCGGCAATGAAGCCCAGGACATACATCATCCCGTACCAGCGCACGGCCAGGGGGCCCAGCTGGAAAATGATCGGGTCGATTTGGGGGTAGGGGAGCATGGTTGCTTTTATCGCTGGCTGTGACTGACGCGGGGTTTGCTCGCTTGGATGAGCGAAGGCTTGTCAAGAGCCGTCGCCGCCGGTATGATGACCATTTAATCCTCCCCTTTTTACCTGGTCTTCGCCGGAAAAACAATGCTAATCCGCCTGGTCGCGCTCAACGCTCGTTTTGTCCACTCCTCCCCATCCCTCTTTTATCTGCGGGAAGCCCTGGCCGCCCGGCTGCCTGCCGCCCGGCTGGAGATGGCCCAGCTCACCATCAACGATCCCTACTATGAAACCCTGTTGCGGCTGCTGGAGGGGGATCCCGCCGCCCTGCTCTTTTCGGTTTACGTCTGGAATGCCGACTTTACCCGGCGGTTGCTGCTCGATCTGGCCCAGGCGCGGCCGGGATTGTCGCTGGTGGTGGGGGGGCCCCAAGCCCCCCATCTGGATCTGCCGGCCCGCCCCGGCTTCAGTGTGGCCCGGGGGCCGGTGGAGGGGTTGCCCCTTGAGTTTTTCGCCGATCTGGCGGCGGGGCGCCCGGCCCCGGCCTACCAGGCCGACCCCCAGGCCCCCTTTGCCATGCCCTACCGGCGGGAGGATTGGGGCGAGGGCCTCAAAAACCGCCATATCTACTATGAGTCCTCCCGGGGGTGCCCCTTCGGTTGCTCCTACTGCCTCTCCGCGGCCCGGCGGGGGGTTGCCGCCCTGCCTTTAGCCCAGGTTTTCCAGGAGCTGGAGCTGCTGCTAAGCTGCCACCCGCCGGTGATCCGTTTTGTCGATCGCACCTTCAACGCCCCCCCGGAGCGGGCCCTGGCGATCTGGCGTTTTTTGGCGGCCAACAGCGCCGCTGCCCTTGCCGCCGGCCATCCCGCCACCCTCTTCCATTTCGAGATCGCCCCCGACCTTTTCAGTGACGAGGCCCTGGCCTGGCTGGCCACGGTGCCGCCGGGCCTCTTTCAGTTTGAGATCGGCCTCCAGTCCTTCAACCCGGCCAGTCTGGCGGCGGTCAATCGCAACCCGGACCTGGAGCGGGCCGCTAGCGCCATCGGTCGTCTGCGGGCCGCCGGCAATATCCATCTCCACCTGGATCTGATCCTGGGGTTGCCTTTTGAAGAGTGGGCCACCTATTTGCACTCCCTTAACCGGATTCTGGCCCTCAGGCCCCAGCAGTTGCAGCTGGGTTTACTGAAAGTACTGCCCGATACCCCCCTGGCCCGGCAACGGGAGGAGTTCGGGCTGCGCTGCTGCCAGGCTCCTCCCTATCCGGTGCTGGCCACCCGTTGGCTGAACCAGGGGCAACTGGCCGAGCTCTACCGGTTGGGGGAGGTGATCGAGGCCTTTTACAACCCCCGCTATTTTCAGGTTACCCTGGGCTATCTGCTGGACCGGGAGCCCGATCCGGCCGCCTTTTTTCTGGAACTGGCCGCCGTTTGCCAAGGCCGCCGTTTTTTTGAACGGGCCCGAACCCAGGAGCTGTTGAGTGAGCTGCTGGCCTGCTGTTGCCAGTCCCGGCCCGACGCCGGACTGCTTGAAGAGCTGCAGCGCTTTGACTGGCTGGCCTGCGGGCACCGCCGCCTGCCTTTTCACCTGCTGCCGGATGTTGCTTGCAAGGAAGGGCCGGCGCCGGATGATGGCGGGGCGGCCTGGCTCAAAAAAGCCCAAGACCGGCTCTGGCGGCGGTTGCCGGACAATTTGCCCCCCCATTTCAGCTCGCGGACCCGGAGCGCCTTTTTCAAGCGTGGAGTATTCGCCCCCTTTTCCGCCGCCGCCCTCAAGGAGCTGGAGCCGGGAGCCGGGAGCGGGGGGGTGGTGGTCTTTCTGCCCACCAGGGCCGGAGGACTCAATCCCCGCCAGGATACGGTTTTTTTCCCCGATCAGCCCTGAGCTGGCCCGCCGCGACCGATTGCCGCAAGTGGGCCGGCTGGGGGAGCGTGGCGCCGGCCTAAAAAAAAGTGGACAAAAGCAAAAGGAGTACTAGTGTTGTGATCCACTCTGTGAATATAATCAGCGATGTTTACCAACCTGCCAACAGTAACGAAGAGATGATGACGGAACAGAAAAAAATTCGAGTGGCCCTCTTGGCCGGCGGCCGTTCCGGGGAGCGGGAGGTTTCCCTGGCCGGGGCGGCGGAAGTGGAAAAGGCCTTGGATCCAAGCCGCTACCAGGTCCGCCGCTATGATCCGGCCACCGATTTGGCCCGGCTGGCTGCCGACGCGGCGCCGGGGCCCGATGGTTCCCGGGGCATCGATGTCGCCTTTATCCTGCTCCATGGCCCCCTGGGCGAGGATGGCACGGTGCAGGGCTTTCTCGATCTGCTGGAGATTCCCTACCAGGGCAGTGGCGTGCTGGGCAGCGCCCTGGCCATGGACAAGGATCTGGCCAAGCAGCTCTATCGCCTGGCCGGGTTGCGGGTGCCGGCCTGGGAGATGGCGGTGGCGGCCGATCGGGACGATCCCCGGCGGCTGCTGGCCCAATTACCTCTCCCGGTGGTGGTCAAGCCGGTTCGCCAGGGTTCCAGTCTGGGCATGAGCATCGTCGACCGGGAGGAGGAGTTGGCTCCGGCCCTGGCCCGCGCTTTCGCTTTCGATGACCAGGTGATGGTGGAGCAGTTTATCCGTGGCCGGGAGCTGACTGGTGGGGTGCTGGGCAACCGGGAGCTGATCGCCCTGCCCATCGTGGAGATTATTCCCGGTGAAACCTTCCGTTTTTTCGATTACCAGGCCAAGTATCAACCCGGGGCCAGCCGGGAGATCTGCCCGGCCGAGCTGCCGCCGGAGATCGCCGCCGAGGCCCAACGTTGTGCCTGCCTGGCCCACGGCGCCCTGCGTCTGAGGGGCTACAGCCGCACCGACATGATTCTGGCCGGCGACGGCCTCTATATCCTGGAAACCAACACCATCCCGGGGATGACCCCCACCAGTCTTCTGCCCCAGGCGGCCGCCGCTGCCGGTCTCGGTTTCGGCGCCCTGCTGGATCGCCTGCTGGAGTTGGCCCTGGAAAATCGTTCGGAAGGAGGGTAGCCTTGGCCCAGAAAGTCCCCGAGCCGTTGCTGATTGTTGAGGATGACCCGGTCTGCCGCAGGATTCTCTCCACCGTGGCCGAAGAGGAGGGGTACCAGGTCTTCACCTGCCCCGACGGGGAGTGCGGCTGGGAGGCGTTTCAGCGCCATCAGCCCCGGATCGTGGTGCTGGACTGGATCATGAAGGGGATGAACGGGGTCAGTCTGGCCGGCAAGATCCGGGCCAGCGAGATCGGCCGCTACGTCACCATCCTGATGGTAACCATCAAGGATCGGCCCCAGGATATCGAAGAGGCCCTCAGAGCCGGGGTTACCTACTACCTGGTCAAGCCGGTGATGCGGGAGCTCTTCCGGGCCTGGCTGGTGGCGGCTCGGGAGATCGGTGAGGATATGCGCCAGTTGCGGCAGCATCACCAGGCCGAGGAGAAACATCGCCAGGAGCTGGAGGCTCTGAATTCCCAGCTGGAATGCGCCATCGCCCAGGCCAACGAGATGGCTGCCGAGGCTTCCCTGGCCTATATCGAGATCAACCAGATTTTCCGGACCGTGGCCGGTGGTATTTTTCTGATCGACACCGATTTCGAGATCCTGCGCTACAACGAAGCCCTGCTGCGGATGGCCGGGGTGACGGCGGCCCAGGCCGAGGGGGCCAAGTGCCACGAAATCTTCCCCTCCGTCCTCTGCGGCACCCCAAGCTGCCCCCTGCGCCAGATCAAGCAGGGGGCGGAGCAGGTGGAAAACGAGATCGAATTTGCCGGCCCCGACGGCCCGGCCTACTACCACGTCCTGGCCACCCCTTTTCGGGGGCCGGCCGGCGATTTGGTGGGGATCGTCGAACACATCACCGATGTCACCAGCCGGGTTCTGGCCGAGAAGGCCCTCCAGGAAAGTGAGCAGCGCTACAAAGAGCTGAGCATCGTCGACGAGCTGACCGGGCTGTTCAACAAACGCTACTTCAATCAGCACCTGGGGCTGGAGGTGGAGCGGGCCCGCCGCTACGGCCAATCCCTGGCCCTGCTGATCATGGATATCGACCATTTCAAGCACTTTAACGACACCTATGGCCATCCGGCCGGTGATCGGGTTTTGGCGGTCATGGGGGCGATGCTGCGCGATTCGTTGCGGCTTAATGATCTGGCCTGTCGTTTCGGGGGGGAGGAGTTTGTGGTGATTCTGCCCGAGACCGACGGCGAGACCGCCCTGCGGCTGGCCGACCGCCTGCGGGAACGGTTCGCCACCCTGGAGTTTCAGCCCCGGGAGGATGGCGAGGTGGTTCGCAAGACCATGAGTATCGGGGTGGCTCAGTTTGAGACCGATGAAAGCCCCGAAGCCCTGCTGGAACGGGCCGATAAAAATCTTTACCAGGCCAAGGAAGCGGGCCGCAATCGCTCTATCTTCAAGTAAGCCGGGAGCTGAAGTAGGGCTTGAGGGCTTCGGGCAGCCGGATGGTACCGTCGGCCTGCTGGTGGTTTTCGTAGATGGCGGCCAGGCTGCGCCCCACCGCCAGGCCGCTGCCGTTTAGGGTATGGACCAGGGCGCTCTTCTTCTCTCCGGCCGGGCGATAGCGAATGCCGCCCCGCCGGGCCTGGAACTCCCCGAAGTTACTGCATGACGAGATCTCCCGGTAGCAGTTCTGGGCCGGCATCCACACCTCGATATCATAGGTCTTGCGGGCGGAAAAGCCCAAATCGCCGCTGCACAGGGTCACCACCCGATAGGGCAGCTCCAGGAGCTGGAGGACCTTTTCGGCGTCGGCCAGCAATTTTTCCAGCTCCTGGTCGGAGTTCTCCGGGGTGGTGAACTTGACCAGTTCCACCTTGTCGAACTGGTGCTGGCGGATCAGCCCCTTGGTGTCCCGGCCGTAGGAGCCGGCCTCGGAGCGGAAGCAGGGGGTGTAGGCGCAGTAGTGGATCGGCAGCTCATGCTCGGCTAAGGTTTCGTCGCGGTGGATGTTGGTGACCGGCACCTCGGCGGTGGGGATCAGCCAGAGATCGGTCCCCTCCACCCGGAAGAGGTCGGTCGCGAATTTGGGCAACTGACCGGTGGCGGTCATGCTGGCCGAATTGACCAGAAAGGGGGGCAGCACCTCGCGGTAACCGTGTTTTTCGGTGTGGAGATCGAGCATGAAGTTGATCAGGGCCCGTTCCAGGCGGGCGGCAAAGCCGGTCAGCAGGGCAAAGCGGGCCCCGGAGAGCTTGGCGGCCCGGTTGAGATCGATGGTGCCGTCGGCTTCCCCCAGCTCCCAGTGGGCCCGGGGGGTGAAGTCGAATTGGGGCGGGCTGCCCCAGCGGCGGTACTCCAGGTTGGCGCTTTCGTCATTGCCCACCGGGACCGAATCGTGGCAGAGGTTGGGGGTACTCATCACGATCTCCTCCAGCCGGGCGTCGATCCCGCTCAACTGTTGCTCCAGCTCCTTGAGCCGCTCCGCCAGCTGCCGGTTCTCCTCCATCATGGCGGCGGCCTCCGCCTCCCGGCCCGCCTTTTTCAGCTCTCCCACCGCCCTGGAGTCACTCTTGCGGCGATTGCGCCCCGCCTCCAGTTCCGCCAGAATCTCCCGCCGGCGCTGATCCAGGGCCGGAAACTGCTCCAAGGCGGCGGTGTCGTGGTTGCGCAGGGCGCTCTTCTCTTTAACCAGGGCGAAATTTTCCCGAATAAATCGCAGCTCAAGCATGGTCGGTGCTCCTGTTGGGGTTGGGGCGGACGAGTTGAAGTTTGTAGCACGGCCGGGAGGATAAATCAAGAACGACGCCACCGGCCCCGGGTCTCAGGGGACGGGGATCAGGCCGACCAGCTCCCCCCGCTTAAGGGCGCGGCGATGGGCCGGGATCAGCATCACCCCGTTGAGGGCTTCGCCCGGGCGGGGTGAACGTACCGTCAACCGCTCCCCCTGGGGAATCAGCACTGCCTCTTTCAGGTGGATCACCCCCCGGTGGCGAACTTGCAGGGGGTGGAGCAGCCGGGCCCGGAGCAGCTGGGGGCGGGGGCGCCGATCGCCCTGGAGCCGGCGCAGAGCCGGGGCGATCAGGAGATGGAAGAGGAGATGGACCGCCGGGGGGGGGCCCGGCAGGCCGAAAAAGAGGGTCTCGCCCAGCAGGGCCGCCATGGTGGCCTTGCCGGGCCGGACCTTGAGCTCCCGGTAGAGTACGGGGGCCCGCAGTTTTTCCAGCACCCGCCCCACCAGGTCGTATTTGCCCGGCCCCATGCCGCCGGTGGAGATGATGGCAGCCAGCCCCTGCTCCCGGTGAACGCTAAGCGCCGCGGCGATCCTGCGGCCATCGTCCGGGACCGTGCCCAGATCCACCGGTTCGGCGCCGCAGCGGCGGATCAGGCCGGCCAGCAGAAAACGGTTGCCGCCGATCAGGTTGCCGGGAGCGGGGTTTTCGCCGGTATCATCCAGCAGTTCGCTGCCGGTGCAGAGCAGCCCCACCCGGGGGCGGACAAACACCTCGATCTCGCCGACCCCGGCGGTGGCCAGCCGGGGAAGATGATCGGGTTCGATCCGGCAGCCGGCGGGAACAATCACCTGGTTGCGGCGCAGGTCGGTGCCCACCGGCCGGACGTGGGTGCCGGGGCGGCAGGGTGTCGCCAGCTCGATTCGCCGCTCGCCCTCATGGCTGACCTCCTCGAAGGGGATCACGCTGTCGGCGCCGGCCGGCACCATGCCGCCGGTCATGATCCGGTAGGCGCCGCCCCGGTCCAGGCGTTCAATCCCACCCCGGTGGCCGGCGGCAATCTCTCCCTGGAGGTTAAGGCTGACTTTATGGTTGGGGGTCGCGGCCCTGGTGTCGGCGGCTCGCAGGGCGTAGCCGTCCCGGCAGGCCTGGGGGAAGGAGGGGACGGCCAGGCGGGCGCGCACCGGTGCCGTCGGAATCCGGCCCAGCACCGCGGCCAAGGGTAGGGTTTCACCGGGGCCCGGTCGGGTCTGGCCCAGAATCAGCCTTTGGGCCTGTTCCAAAGTGGGCTGGAGGCGCTGATTCTGGAGAGCCTCCAGTTCCTGGGTGAAGTTGATGTTGATGAAGGGCCGGTGGGCCGGGGAGTCCAGCCCCAGTTCGGCGGCATTCAGTTCCCGGACCCGCAGGCGGGCCAGCAGATCGGAGATCCGTCTCTCCCCCCGGGCCAGGGCGGCGCTGATCTCCGGCAGGATGCGACGGTGATAGAGGGCGTGCAGGGGTTCCCGTTGCCCATTCGGGGCCGGCAGCACCACGTCCCCGTCGTCGGCTTGGGCGCAGAGGCGGCGAATCGGTTCGGGATCGAGCCGGGGCATGTCGCAGGCGGTGATAAAGGCCCAGGGGGTCTCAATCGCGGCGCAGGCGGCCTCGATTCCGGCCAGGGGGCCGGCTCCGGGGGTCAGGTCGCCGGTCATGGGCCAGCCCAGGAAGGCGTACTCCTCCGGGGAGTTGGTGACCAGCAGTCGCCGGTCAAACAGCCCGCTCAAGACCCTGGCCACATGCTCGATCAGGGGGCGGCCCCGATAGAGGGCCAGGGCCTTGTTGCTGCCGAAACGGCTGCTGCGGCCACCGGCCAGAATCACCCCTGTGACCGTTACCGAGGGGTCACTCATTGCCGGGCCGGTTGTTGATGCTGATGCCGATGGTTTGAGGATCCTCGCAGCCCCGCAGGCTGGCGATCATCCCCAGGATGCCCCGCTGGAGAAAGGCGCTGGCGAAGCGGTTCAAGGGGATCGGATTGCCGTTGACCGTCAGGGTGATGGCAGGCGGCGCCGCAGCCATGGGCAGCTTGGCCGGGGGCAGAAAGCGTTGTTCGAGGAGATCGGCGATGGCCGCCACCTGATCGGGGCTGAAGCAGGGCAAGCCGCCGGCCAAGGGGATATCGGAGACCAGGGCGATCCAGGAATCATCGCGATCGGGCAGGGGTTCGGGGTGGATCGCCCGCCGGTAAACTTCGATCTTGGGCAGGGCGGTGCGCTTGTAACCTTCGGCCAGAACCAGGTCCAGCTCGCCGAAATAGCGGGTCACCAGCTCTTCGACCCCCAGGTCGTGGTCGGTATCCCGGACCAGGCCGATACCGGTGGGGGAGGAGAGCATCACGGTGTGGGCTCCGGCCTGCTTGTGTCGCCAGGTGTCCTTGCCGGGGGTGTCCATGGCGAACTCATGGACATGGTGCTTGATGGTTCCAACCCGGTAACCCCGGCGGCTAAGTTCCGGCAGCAGTTTCTCCAGCAGGGTGGTTTTGCCGCAGTCGGGCTTGCCGACCAGGGCGATGACGGGGGGCGTCATCTCAGCCCGGCGGCCAGCTCAGCGGCCGGCCTCCCAGCACATGCAGGTGGAGGTGAAAAACGGTCTGGCCCGCCCCCGCCCCGTTGTTCATCACCAGGCGGCAGTCGGTGATCCCGTTTTCCCGGGCCAGTTCCGCCCCCTTGCGGACCAGGGCGCCGATCATCTTCTCATCCTCCGGGGCCAGGGCGCCGGGGCCGCTGACATGCTTTTTGGGGATGACCAGGAAATGCTGGGGCGCCTGGGGGGCGATATCGCGGAAGGCCAGCAGCTGGTCGTCTTCGTAGAGTTTGTCGGCGGGGATTTCACCCCTGATGATTTTGCAGAACAGGCAGTTGTCGGCCATGAACTCCTCCTTGCCGGGCTGGGGTTGGTCAAGTCGAGCGGTTATCGGAAAATACCGGGAGCGGGCCGGGGGTGTCAAGCCGTAAACCCGGCCCGGAAAAGGGGGCTCGTTTTTCGGCGCCGGCTCGGTTAAGGTGAGAGACTTTGTTGATTAATATAACTGATTGATTATAAGGAGCGAACGATGCGTCAGCTGGTGATCGATGAACTCAGCCGGGAAGAGTGGCATAACCTGGAAAGTTACCTCAAGCGAAATCTGAAGCCCGGCCCGCTACCCGGACTCTTCTGGCTGGAGCTGCCCCCGGAGCTCTGGGGGGCGGCCCAGCAGGGGCACGAGGAGTGCGCCCCGTTTTACCTGGGGGTTGAACTGACCGAGAAAAGGTTGGTGTTTGAGCTGCTGGTTCGCAGCTCCGGCCGGCTGCACTGCTCCTGTATCGGCTATGCCGAACCGGCCCAGCGTGATTTTTTGCTCCATTTTTTTGATAAAATGCTGGCCGAGGAGCGGATCAGGGCCTGAAACCGGGCTCCCGCCCGGCTTTGCCGATCTTTACCTTGACAGGGGCGGGGCGGGCCGCATAGCATGTGATACCTGTTTGCGGCCACGACAACCCGCCCGATAACGGGTTCTTAGGTTTTTTGGGAAATTACAGGTGGTGGTTTTTTCATGGTGATGACTTCGGTGGCCGGATTTCAACAGCACGTCTCCCTCTCCCTGGAGCAGTTGCTCCAGCCGGGGGAGATCGTGGTGATTGTTGATGACGATCCCGCCATTCGCGAGCCGGTGCGCGACTTTTTCGCCATGGCGGGTTTGCCCGCCGAGGAGAGCGGCACCGCGGCCGGCCTGATGAACCGACTGGCCGAGCGCAAGGTGGCCCTGGTGCTGCTCGATATCGGGCTGCCCGATACCGATGGGGTGACTTTGCTCCCCCAACTGGTTGAAAAGGACCCCGACCTGGCCGTGGTGATGCTGACCGGGGTCGCCGATCTGGAGGTGGCCCTGGAGTGCATGCGCAAGGGGGCCACCGACTATATCTCCAAGCCCGCCGGCCTGGAGCAGATCTTTCATGTGGCCCGCAAGGCCCTGGAAAAGCGGCGCCTGATCCTGGAAAACCGCAAATACCAGGAGGAGCTGGAGGAAGCCCATTTCCGCCTGCGCCTGCTCCATCAGCTTTCCCTCAAAATGAACAGCGTCTATCTCAGCACCGTGGAGTTGGACGAGATCCTGCGGGCGGTGCTGGTGGGAATCACCGCCCATGAAGGACTGGGTTTCAACCGGGCTTTTCTGGCGATGTTCGACGACCAGCTGCGGGAGTTGCGGGGCCATATGGCCACCGGCCCCGGCTGTCGGGAGGAGGCCGGCCAGATCTGGGGGGAGATGCGGGAGCGGGAGATGGATTTCAGTCAGATCATCAGCAACTCCCGCGAAGATTGCCGGCGGGGCGATACGGCGGTTAACGGTATTGTCCGCCGGTTGACGGTGGCGGCCACCGAGAGGGAAAATCTCCTGATCAGGGCGGTGGAAAGCCGGCGCAGCATTCTGGTCGGACCGGAAAACGGCGGGGTGCCCATTCTGCTGGCCAAGAACTGGGCCAACGGCAAGGCTAACGGCAATGGGGTCCAGTTGCCCGAGGGGGAGCCCCTGCCGGTGCCCCATCAGTTGATCGAAATCCTCGGCGAGGACACCTTTGTGGTGGTGCCCCTCTATTCGCCGGGGCGGGCCTTCGGGGTGATTGTCGCCGACAACTATGTGACCCGGCGCCCCATCACCAGCGTCCATGTCAGCGCCCTTGAACTCTTTGCCAGCCAGGCCAGCATGGCCATCGAGCAGAGCCATCTCTATCGCGAAATGCAGCACAAGATTTCCGAACTGGAGGCAACCTACGAGGAGTTGAACCGCAGCAAGGATCTGCTGGTGGAGGCGGAACGCTATTCGGCCCTGGGCCAGATGGCGGCCCAGCTGGTCCACACCATCCGCAACCCCATCACCTCCATCGGCGGGGTTTCCCGGATTCTGGCCAAAAAAACCAGCGATGAGAGCTGGCTTAAATATATCAACGTGATCACCAAGGAGACCGCCCGCCTGGAGTCCACCCTCACCGATCTTTACGATTTCGTCAGCCAGGACAAGGTGGAGAAACGGCCGGTGATGCTCTGCGGCCTGGTCAAGAAGACCATTTTGCTGTTGCAGCACGAGCTGACCCGCCAGCTCATCGCCTGGAACGTGATCTGCCCCGAGGGGGGGGTGACGGCCAATGTCGATGAGCGCCAGATGCGCCAGGTTTTTCTCCATCTGGTTAAAAACAGCATCGAGGCCATGCCCGAGGGTGGCGAGCTGACCCTGGAGGTGGCTGAGGAGGAGGGGATGGCGGTGATCCGGATTCGGGATACCGGGGCGGGGATGGCCTCCTCCCAGGTGGAAAGGGTGCGTGACCCCTTCTTCACCACCAAGACCTACGGCACCGGCATGGGGCTGACCCTGGTGGAAAAGATTGTGGAAGCCCACGGGGGCCGGTTTGCCCTCAAAACCGCCAAAAGCGGCGGCATGGAAGCCACGGTTAAAGTTCCCCTCCAATGATCAAGATCGGCGATTTGCTTCCGACCCCCAGGCCGGCCGGCGGCCGCGGCGATGGGGGTGGCCCGGCGGCGGTTAAACCGGTGGCGCCCCAAGCCAATCTGGAGCAGGGGGCGCTGTTGCGGGGGCGGGTGGTGAGCGCCGGGGCCGACGGCCGGCTGGTGCTGGACCTGGCTGGCCAACGGATCGAGGCTCGGAGCACGGTGCCCTTGCCCCCCGGCCGCGAGTTCTGGTTCGAGGTGCGTCAGGGCGGCCAAGATCCCCGGTTGGCCCTGGCCGACAAGCAGGGCGGGGTTCAGCGCTTCCTGCAGCAGGCTTCCGGTGGGCTGCAGGATCTGAATCGCCTGGGGACTTTGTTGTCCCTGTTGGGCCGGTCGCTGCCGGCGACCGGTCTCGCCACCCCGTCTCTTCCTGGCGGGCCCGCCGCCGGCGAGGGTGATCCGACCGCGCTTCTGGCCCGGCTGTTTTTGGGCTCGGAGCCGGAACCGGAAAAAATTGTCCGCCTGCTGACCATGCTGCGGGGAGGGGAAGCCGTCCTCGCCGGCCGGGGGCCGCTGCCCAATCTGGCGGGCCGGTTGCAGGCCCTGGTCGCCGGGGCGGGTGCCCCGCCGCAACCCGCCTTGGCGGAAGATGGCGCTTCGCCCCCGGCCGCTTCGCTGCGGGAGGCCCTGGCCGGCCTGGCCCGGGCCGGTGGGGTGTTGGAGGCCCTGGTCACCATGAATGAACAGCCCCCCCCACCCGGTCAGCCCCCCTTCTGGCTGCTGCCCTGTTTTTTCGCCCTCGATGCCGGGGCCGGCAGTTGGCTGCTCAGTCGGGGTGAGGCCGGCGAAGAGGGCGAGGAGTCATCTTCCCTGGTCTTTTTTCTGGAGATGAGCCGGCTGGGGGAGTTGCAGCTCCAGGTGCGGGTGCGCCGGGAACGGCTGGAGGGGGATTTTTTTCTGGCCGACCCCGAGACCGCCCGTTTTCTGCGGGGGCGCCTGGGGGAGTTGCGGGAACGGTTGGCCGCTTTGGGCTACCAGTCGGTTCTGCGCTGCCGGGTGGGGGGCGAGCCGCTGTTGCCGGCTCTGAAGGCCGCGCTGGAAAAGGCGACCGGTTCCGCCTCCCGCCAGCTCATCGACATCAAGGCCTGAAACGAAAAAAAAGGGGTTGGCCGTAAACGGCCAACCCCTTTCCATATGGTGGCGTCCCCAACCGGATTTGAACCGGTGTTGCCGGCGTGAAAGGCCGGTGTCCTGGACCTGACTAGACGATGGGGACAAAAGTGCTGCCTGGCTCGAATGGTGGGTCGTGTTGGATTCGAACCAACGACTCTCTGCTTAAAAGGCAGATACTCTACCGACTGAGTTAACGACCCCCTTGCAAAGAGGGCCTTTTTTACAACAGCGAGACCCGGCTGTCAAGTCCAAGCTTGCCGCTGGCCACGTTTTTTCTGGCCAACGCCGGCCGGGAAAGTGCTTGTCGGCCGCCGGGTGGTCTGCTATTGTCTGCCGTGGCCCGCAGGACCGACTTTACACTTTTATATCATAACGGGAAGATATTTATGGGACTTTTAGCACGCTCCGCCGGCTTTGTTCGTTACGCGGTGGAGGGGCCGTTGCCGGAAAATTTCTGGGATTTCGCCGCCGAGCGGATCGCCGCCCACAGTTTTCGCGATATCGACGAAACCTATGATGAGCGCTCCATCGGCTGGGTGTCGGTGGCCAGCATGTTTGACAGCGATTTCAGCCGGGCCCCCTACGCGGTGGGCGATCACCTGATCCTGAGCATGCGGATCGACGAGCGCAAGGTGGCGGCCAAGATTCTGCGCAAGTTCTGCCTCAAGGAGGAGGAGCGGCTCAAGGTTTTGCGCCAGGTGCCCAAACTGAGCCGGGCCCAGCGGCTGGAGATCAAGGAGAATATCGAGTTGAAGCTGCTCAAGCAGGCCCTGCCGGCCCCGGCGGTTTATGACCTCTGCTGGAACCTGGCCGCCGGCACCATCCTCTTTTTCTCCACCAACCAAAAGGCCCAGGAGAGTTTCGAGGAGCTTTTCCGGCAAACCTTCGAGTTGGGGGTGATGCTCCAGGTGCCCTATCTGGTCGCCGAGCATCTGTTGCCCGCCGAACAACATTCCGCCCTGGCCGATCTGAGCCCGGCGATTTTCGTCTAAGGAGGTTGGGGCGGTGGATCTGGTTGACCTGATTGAAGAGAAACATTTCCTGGGCCAGGAATTTTTAACCTGGCTCTGGTACAAGAGTGAAGAGCGGGGCGGGGCGGTGCTGGTGTCGGAGATCGGCCAGGATATTTTGGTGGTCTTTGAAAAGCATATGCTGCTGGAGTTCGGCGAGGGCGAGACCCGGGAAAACGTGGTTTGCCGGGGCTTGATGACCGAACTGCGAGAGGCTCGGGCCGGCCTGGCTTTGGGCAAAAAGCCCGAGCAGGCCCGGATTCGGATCCAGCGGGACGACCATGAGTGGAGCCTGACCATCAAGGCCCGGATCTTCGAGTTCCAGAATGTCCGGCTGCCCAAGACCGAGATCGGGGCGGAAGGGGCGAGCAACGATGGCGATCCCCTGGCCGCCGAGGGGCTGATCCTGGATCAGATCGGACTTTTTGAGATGGCGGTACGCACCGTGGATCAGCTCTTCCGGATGTTCCTGGAGGTGCGCTGCGGGGAGCAGTGGCCGGCGGAGCTGGGCAAGATCCAGGTTTGGGTAAGGAAGCAAAATTGACAACCTCGCAAAAACCCGCCAAACGTGTTGGTCGGCCATGCGAAAACAACAAGTTACGAGGCGTGCCCCGTCGTCGTCGCGGCTTTTTGCGACGTCGACAAAATTAGGCGAGGAACGCGATGGAGTTTGAAACCGTCATCGGGCTGGAAGTGCATGCCCAGTTGAAAACCCGAAGCAAAATTTTCTGTGGCTGCAGCACCGAGTTCGGCCGGCCCCCCAACAGCAATACCTGCCCGGTCTGCCTTGGGCTGCCGGGGGTGCTGCCGGTGCTCAACCGGCGGGTGGTGGAGTTTGCCATCAAGCTGGCCCTGGCCACCGACTGCCAAATTAACCAGCGCAACGTTTTCGCCCGCAAAAACTACTTCTACCCCGATCTGCCCAAGGGCTACCAGATCTCCCAGTTTGACCTGCCCATTGCCGAGCATGGCCGCCTGAGCATCGATCTCGACGGTAAGACCCGGGAGATCGGGATCACCCGGATCCATATGGAGGAGGATGCCGGCAAGCTGATCCACGACGAGCGGGAGCCGGTGAGCTATGTCGATCTCAACCGCGCCGGCACCCCCCTGCTGGAGATTGTCAGCGAACCCGATATCCGCTCCCCCGAGGAGGCCGCCGCCTACCTGCGCAAGCTCCACGCCATTGTCCGTTATCTTGAGATCTGCGACGGTAACATGCAGGAGGGCAGCTTCCGCTGCGACGCCAACATCTCCCTGCGGCCCAAGGGGGAGGAGAAGCTGGGCACCCGCACCGAACTTAAGAACATGAACTCCTTCCGCAACGTCCAGCGGGCCCTGGAGTATGAGGAGCGCCGCCAGCGCGACCTGCTGCTGGACGGCGAGGCGGTGGTCCAGGCCACCCTGCTCTGGGACGCCGACAAGGGGATCAGCCTGCCGATGCGCTCCAAGGAGGAGGCCCACGATTACCGCTATTTTCCCGACCCCGATCTGGTGCCGGTGGTGATCGCCGATGAGTGGATTGCCGCACTAAAGGCCGAGCTGCCCGAGCTGCCTCTGGCCAAAAAGACCCGTTTTATCCAGGAGCTGGGGCTGCCAGAGTATGACGCCGAGGTGCTTACCTCCAGCCGGGATCTGGCCGATTACTTTGAAAGCGCCCTGGCGCTCTATCCCGGGGCCAAAAAGTTGAGCAACTGGATCATGACCGAGTTGATGCGGGTGCTGAAAGGGGAGGAGGGGATCGATCTTGCCGGCTGTCCGGTCACCCCCGCCAACCTGGCTCGGCTGCTGACCATGGTGGATCAGGGGAGCATCAGCGGCAAGATCGCCAAGACCGTCTTCGAGGAGATGATGGCCTCCGGGGCCGATCCCGAGAGGGTGGTCAAGGAGAAAAACCTGCTCCAGGTCAGCGATGAGGGCGAGTTGACCGCCATCGTTCAGAGGATCATCGCCGATAATCCCGAGCAGGTCGCCCAGTTCCGGGCCGGCAAGGGCAAGGTGCTGGGCTTTTTCGTCGGCCAGTTGATGAAGGAGACCAAGGGCAAGGCCAACCCCCAACTGGCCAATCAACTCTTCACCAACGAGCTGCAAAAAGGGTAGCCAGGGTTGCTGCGCTGGCAGGGAGGCATGGGGCAGGAGGCTCGGCATAAGGGGGAAGGGCACCGGCAGCGGCTGCGGGATCGCTTTTTAAGCCATGGAGCCGACGGGCTGACCGACAGCGACATGCTGGAGCTGCTGCTGACCATGGGCACCCCCCGGCGGGATTGCAAGGAGCCGGCCCGGGCTTTGCTGGCCCGCTTCGACGGCTCCCTGAGCCGGGTGCTGGATGCCGGCCAGGCCGAACTGGAGCAGGTGGCCGGGGTGGGGCCGAAAAACGCCTTCGCCCTCCACTTTGTCCAGGCGGTGGCCCGCCGCTATCTGCGGGAACGGCTCATGGGGCGGGAGTATCTCCGCTCCAGCCGGGAGGTGGGGGACTACCTGATCCATGCCCTGCGGGGGCTCAGCCGGGAGACCCTGGTGGCGATCCTGCTGGACGCCTCCTACGGCATTCTGGCCCTGGAGGAGGTGGCGGTGGGCACTCTGACCGCCGCCTCGGTCCATCCCCGCGAGGTGGTGGCCCTGGCCATGCAACACCGGGCCGCCGCCGTGATCCTGGCCCATAACCATCCCTCCGGCAATACCCAACCCTCGGCCCAGGACCGCCGCCTGACCCGCCATCTCTTTCTGGCCCTGGCCTTCTGCGAGATCCAGTTGCTGGACCACTGCATTATCGGGGCCGATGAGCGGCCTTACAGTTTTGCCGATCACGGCCTGATGGAAGAGATCCGCCAAGCATGTCAGCCGATCATCCAGGGCTGACCGCCCGGCCCGGGATTTACGTTCATATCCCCTTCTGCCGCAGCAAATGCGATTACTGCGCCTTTGTCTCTCTGCCCTGCCGCCGGCCGCCCGGCTCCTATCTTAAGGCGGTGCTGGCCCAGGCCCGGCAGTTGGCCGAGTTGCCCTGGAGCCGGGAGCAGCTTTTCGGTTCGCTCTTTATCGGCGGCGGCACTCCCACCATCTATCCGCCGGAGCAACTGGCCGAACTGATTGGCGAGCTGTTCCGGCTCTTCCGTTTCAGTTCCGAAGGGGATGAGCCGCCGGAGATCAGCCTGGAAAGCAACCCCAACACCCTGAGCCGGGAGGGGCTGCGCCGGTTGCGCGCCGCCGGGGTCAACCGGCTCAGTATCGGGGTGCAGAGTTTTGACGACCAACTGCTGCAGGCGGTGGGCCGGGGCCATGATCGGGCCGCGGCCCTGGCCGCCATCGCCTGGGCCCGCGAGGCCGGTTTTGAAAACTTCAATCTGGACCTGATCTACGGCCTGCCCGGCCAGACCGCCGAGCGGTTCCGGGCCGATCTGACCACGGCCATGGAGGCCGAGCCCACCCATCTGGCCATCTATCAGTTGACCCCGGAGGAGGGGACCCCCCTGGTCGGGCGCCTGGCCGCCGGGGAGCAGACTCTGCCCGACGATGATCAGTGCGCCGCCATGGAGGAGCTGGCCCGAAAACTGCTGGGGGCCATGGTTTACGAGCAGTATGAGGTTGCCAACTACTGTCAGCCCGGTTATCAGTGCCGCCACAACCTGAACTACTGGCGGAACGGCTCCTATCTCGGTCTGGGGGCGGCGGCCTTCTCCTGCCTTGACGGCCTGCGGATCGGCAACGTCCGGGCGCCGGGCCTTTATCGCCGCCTGCTGGCCGCCGGCCAGGCCCCTTACGCCACCGCCGAGGCCCTGGGTCGGGAAGCGGCCTTCCGGGAGACGGTGATCATGGGGCTGCGGCTGACTGAAGGGGTGGAGATCGCCGAGCTTCAAAGGCGCTTTGCTTTGACCCCGCAAGCCTATTATGGAACAATGCTGACGCGGCTGCTCGATCTGGGTCTGCTGACCCTGGAGGGCGGCCGCCTGGCCCTGAGTGAACGGGCCTTTCCCCTGGCCAATCAAGTCCTCTCTCAACTGGTTTAGGTGGCCGGCAAAATGGCGAAAAAGAAGACCAGCTATATCTGTTCCGCCTGCGGCGAGGCGACCAACAAATGGGCCGGCCAGTGTGTGTCCTGCGGGGCCTGGAATACCCTGGAGGAGGGGAGTCGGCCCGCCGCTCCTGCTGCGGACGCGCGGCTGGGAGGCTACAGCGGGGCGGTGATGTCGGTGCAGGAGCTCGGAGCGGTGGAGCTGGCTGAAACCCCCCGGATCGGGACCGGCCTGGCCGAGTTGGATCGGGTGCTGGGGGGTGGTCTGGTGGCCGGTTCGGTGGTGCTGGTGGGCGGCGATCCCGGGGTGGGCAAGAGCACCGCCCTGCTGCAGGTGGGCAGCAACCTGGCCGCCCAACATAAGGTGTTGTACGTCTCCGGCGAGGAGTCCCCCCGCCAGATCGCCATGAGCTCCCGCCGCCTGGGGCTGGCCGATAACGGCATGCTGCTGCTGGCCGAAACGGTGATCGAAAATATCCTGGCCACCGCCGCCGAGGTCAAGCCCCGGGTCCTGGTGATCGACTCCATTCAAACCATGCAGGTGGGCGCCCTGGCCTCGGCCCCGGGCAGCGTTGCCCAGGTGCGGGAGTCCGCCGCCCTGCTCACCCGCTTTGCCAAGCAGAGCGGCACCGCCGTTTTTCTGGTGGGCCACGTCACCAAGTCCGGCAACCTGGCCGGACCCCGGGTGCTGGAACATATGATCGACGTGGTCTGCTATTTCGAGGGGAATCTGGACAGCCGTTACCGCTTGCTGCGGGCGGTGAAGAACCGGTTCGGAGCGGTCAACGAGCTGGGGGTTTTCGCCATGACCGACCGGGGGCTCAAGGAGATCAGCAACCCCTCGGCCATCTTCCTCTCCCGTGACGGCGAGCCGGCCCCGGGCAGCCTGGTCACCGTCCTCTGGGAAGGAAGCCGGCCGCTGCTGGTGGAGTTGCAGGCCCTGGTCGACCAGAGCCGGGCCGAAATTCCCAAACGGCTGGCGGTGGGCCTGGAAAACAATCGCCTGGGCCTGCTGCTGGCGGTACTCCACCGCCATGGCCGGCTGGCCACCTATGATCGCGATGTTTTCGTCAACGTGGTGGGCGGGGTGCGGGTCAATGAAACCGCCGCCGATCTGGCCCTGCTGCTGGCGGTGGCCTCCAGCCTGGCCAATCGGACCCTGGCTCGGGATCTGGTGGTTTTCGGCGAGGTGGGGCTGGCCGGCGAGGTGCGCCCGGTCCTCAACGGCCAGGAGCGTTTGCGCGAAGCGGCCAAGCACGGCTTCAAGCGGGCGATCATCCCCAAAGCCAATGCCCCCCGGGAGCCGATCAAGGGTTTGCAGGTAACGGCGGTGGCTAAATTGGCCGAAGCACTGGAGACGTTGACATAAGGGCGGGAGAATGGTAGATAGTTCTCCCTGCTTGGAGGAGTGGCCGAGTGGTTTAAGGCGGCGGTCTTGAAAACCGTTGTACGAAAGTACCGTGGGTTCGAATCCTACCTCCTCCGCCACACACCACGCTTCCTATCAAGTTGCGGAGAGATGACCGAGCTGGCCGATGGTGCTCGCCTGCTAAGCGAGTGTAGGGTCAAAAACTCTACCGAGGGTTCGAATCCCTCTCTCTCCGCCATTTTTTTCTTTGTACCTCCCCCCTGATTGCGTTGTTTTCCCACTGACCGGTTTGGCATCGGAAATCCCGATGGTTGATCCAGTCGTTCATCACTCTTTTCTATTTGCCTGATCCCCCGAAAAGCAGGAGAATAAGAGCCGGTTTAAGTATCGGAAATTCAGATCAGGAGCTTTTATGTCGCGCGAACTCGATTGCCGGGGACTGGCCTGTCCCGGCCCGGTAACCCAAGTCAAGGATCTGCTCGCCGCCGAGCATCCCGCCAGTCTGGTCGTCGTGGTGGACAACCAGGCGGCCCGGGAGAACGTCAGCCGTTTTCTGCGCTATCACCATTACCAGGTCGAGGTCGAGGAGCAGGGCGATCTCTTTCGGATCAGCGGCACCGCTGCCGCCGAGGGGGAAGCGGCCTGCCAGCCCATGCCCGAGGCCGAGCTGCGCCCCGGCTCCGGACCCAGAAAGATCATGGTGCTGGTGGCCAGCGACCGGCTGGGGCGGGGCGATGATGAGCTGGGGGCGGGGCTGCTGCTCAGCTTGCTCAAGACCTTAAAGGAGATGGGGCCCGATCTCTGGCGCCTGGTGCTGGTTAACGCCGGGGTGACCCTGACCGTGGAGGGGGCCGCCGCCCTGCCCGCCCTCAAGGAGCTGGCCGCCGACGGGGTGCATATCATGGTGTGCGGCACCTGCCTGACCCATTTTCAGTTGCTCGAGAAAAAAGAGGTGGGCGAGACCACCAATATGCTGGATATCGTCACCGCCATGCAGCTGGCCGATTCGGTCATCAATATCTGATTTTGCCGGATTTTCGCCGCCAACCTGCCCGAACAACCGGAGTTTTCGGCTCCATCATCTCCAGCCCCCCTCACA